>JABJFP010000286.1 GCA_018662715.1 Methanobacteriota archaeon
GCAATGCCGGTTGGTGTGAAGTGGAGTGACCTAGAGTATTTTGAAATGGAGGATAATACTACAGGGTCACAAGAGTTAGCGTGTGTAGGTGGTGCGTGTGAGATAGTTTAGAAAGTTGTAGATGTAAGGTGTGACAATACTAAAAAGCCCTATGTAGTTTATTACATAGGGCTTTTTTGTTACTGCTCAGATGTTAACATCCCTGCTCCTACTCTGGGGAATGAAGCAATAGCGTCAACTGCTGACATTCCTCCCACTAAGGGTTTCTGTAAGCCTCGTCTAACAGCTTCTTGAGGAACTGTTTGTCCTGCTATTATTTTTTGTACGGTGGGCGTGGCTAATGCTCTAGAAGTCCCTATTACACCTGCCGCTGACGTTAAACCTCCTGTTAAACCCGCCTGTAAACCTGTTATACTACCTATGATAGCAGAAGAAGCTAGAAGTTGATACCAAGTAGGGTTTTCAATAGTCCTTGTATTAGATATAGCCTGCAACTCGTCTTTACCCGCTTGGATAGCAGCTTTAAGCGCGTCTTCTCTTTTCATGTTCTGGGCTAACCGTTCTGCGTTAGCGGGGCTATTGCGTAAGTTGTTTTTTAAAGTTGCGTTTTCTATAGCAATTGCGTTTTTCTCAGCTACGGCTTTGTTCTTAACTTTCTTTAGCTCATTAGCCCTACGCGCAGTTAATTTATTAGCCAGCTTGTTAGCACTAGCAACAATAGCCCCTTCCTGTTTAGCGGTCAAGGCTGCTAGTTGCTCTGCCTGTCCTCTAAGTGGGCCTTTACCTCTACGAGCTTGTTGTGGTGAGTTCCTTTTAATAGAAGCTATCCACTCGTCAGGTGTAAACCTACCTTGTCTTCCAGCCTTTGTAGACGCTCTTGTAACCGCGTCTCTCAACACTGTCTGGGAAGCCCACGCTGCTACGTCACCTTCAAAAGCTGCTAGTCTTTTACCACTTAACTGCTTTTTCATGTTTTCATCAATTACGCTCTGTATTTGTCTGTACAAACCTTGCATAAGAGCAGACTGCCCACCTTCATCAGACATCTTAGACGCAGCCATACCAAACGAGTTACGCACTGCGGAAAGGTCTTCACCCTTTATTCTACCTGTTTTGGGGTTACGTTTTGCTGCTAACGTGACTAAACCGTCCTCAATTAAGTTCTTAACACCTGCTTTACCTGCTAACAAAGACAAAGTAGTGTCATCTGATACTTTTTTTTCAATCTGAAATAACAGTTCTTCAGGTTTCATTCTAAAGGAGATGTCTTTAATAGAACGGAATCCTTCTTTCTGCCATAGCTTTTCTAGCTGGTTCATGGCAACATTTGGATCACCCGCTTCTAGGATTTCAACTACGTCCGTTTTCCTAGCGCCTACTGGAACTGAGTTATCAAAAGCAGCTAAACGTAGCATATCGTTATTAGATTCTACGGTGTTTTTTAGTTGCTGTGTTTTACGCGCAATAATCTCACCTTTAGAACCTAAGAACTTGTCATATTTGCCTTTAACGATTTCTGCGGCAATCTCAGCTTGACCCGCTACATCTACACCTTTAACTTTTCCTGCTTCTGTTACGTTGTCTATAGCATTGTCTAACTGTGCTTTTGCTTGCGCGCCTTCAATTTTAGAAGCCCTTACAAAATCTTTTAACGCTTTCTGCCTTTCAGCTTGTTTTAGTACAAAAGGAGCAACAACTTTTTCTTCTTGCGCTCGTATAATTCCTTTACCGCCTAAACTTGGCCCAACTACATCACGATAGAAAGACTGGAGCAAGGCTTCTGATGAGTCATCTTTCTTAGCCGCTAAAGTAATAGGAGTAAACACACCATCTTGCTCTAAAGGTGTGGCTATTTTTTTCTTTAGTAGCCATCCTCCTGCCCCAATAACAGCACCTGAGCCTAAACCAAATAAAGCACCTGTCCCTGCTTCCTTAGCCATTGTATCTACGTCTTTGGCTTTACCCGCACCGTAGATACCGCCTTCAACAGCACCTCTCGTAGCGAGTCCTGCTATTCCTCTAACTGCTGGCCCTACTTTAGCTACTGGACTGACAACAGCACCTGTTATCTCAGCACCTATAGCAGCAGCAGGTTGTCTTTCTTCAAAACTCTTAGCTTGCGCGTCATATACAGCTCTATTTCTAGCATAAGACTCGTCATAGGTTTCTTCTCCTAAAGCACTTTCAGCTAAGGCAGTGATACCTACTCTATATTCGTCATACCAGCCTAAAGTAACACCCTGCATAAATGCCATAGCAGTATTAAAGTTATCCTGCTCTAACCACTCGCCAGTTTCTACTTCAGCCTGTTCTTCTGTTTTATCTATGTTTCCCACAATGTCATCAAACATGTTCAATGAAACATTGGGGTTGGTTGACGCAGGAGTAGCGGGTGTATCAAACATTGTAGGGGATATTTGTCCGTTAGCCATTATTAAAAATCCTCTCTTTTAAGAGTTGCTAAAGTTTTATTGGCTCTATCAAGTTTTCGTTTAGCGTCCATGTAATCAAAACCAAACTTCTGTTCAAAGAAAGCTAAAGCAGCGGGGTCATAGTTTACTGCTGCTAGTCTTTTTTCTGCGGCAACAATAGAAGAATGTCCTAGTTGTTTTTCTAATTGTTCTTTTTCCAGATAAGAAGAAAAACCGCCTATGTCACCCTTATATGTGTCTAACCAAGCATTTTGAGTGCTATAAAAGTCTCTTTCTGCTTTAGCTAATTTAGCAATACCTCTAACGTAGTTTGCAACGGTCTTAGGGTCAGCGGTAGAAGACAACTCACCACCCAACACCAAAGCAACGTCTTTGTCAGATGCAGGGCCGACAGGTAAATTTGCAACAGCACGAGAAACACGCAGTCTATCCGCAGCTTTACGCAAAAGAGTTGTTTCGTCTTCACTACCTAAAATACTTTTTATAAACTCTTCACCCTGAGCTAGAACACCGCCTGTCATGCCTTCTGCCGCTGCTTTCTCTAATCTATCAGCCACAGCATTAGCTTCTATAGCTTCTTTACCGGCTTCATTAGACTTGTCTAAATTACTAGATTGTATCCTGAGCAAAGTTGCAGACTGCCTGCCCGCGTCTTTAGTATCTATTTCTTCTCTCAAAACTATTGAGGGGTTGGCTTTGTCTACAAACTGAACAACATTTGCGCCTTTTTCTGCATCGTAAAACTTTAGAACAGTGTAACCTTCTTTCCCTGCTCCTTTAGGTGGCGGCAAGTATTCGCCTGTTGTAATGTCTAATACATTGTTACCAACTACTTTGTATCTCTCGTTTGCGTCAAGTTGTCTAGCCTTGTTCTCTACGTTAAACTGCGTTTGCAAAGCCATCGCCCTAGCAGGGTCTACTTGAGAAACTAACTCAATAATCTGTTGTTGATCTTGCACGCTTTCAGGATTTAAAC
>JABJFP010000281.1 GCA_018662715.1 Methanobacteriota archaeon
CTACCACAAGACGTGTGATAAACTCGCAACCATGGAGGAATATATGACTACCGATAACGCAACCGGTGAAGCAAATCTCGTTCATTCGTGGGACATTGTCACATGGTGGGCCGTCTATGCATTCTTACACATGGACCAGACACCGGTGCCCAATGAATTGTGAACCCTCACATTTCAATCAAGTATCGAAGGTCGTCAATGAAGAGGTCCAAGACCCAGTCGTTGTCGCCCCACCAAACACGTTGGTCTCCATACCTATCGATTATTACGGTTCCAGTTGAATGATTGACGGTATAATCATCCGGATGGTGGCGAGCTGAAGTAGTGCTTTGATTGTCTTCAATTTGCAAGCCAACGCCAAAATTCAACCAGACAGCATTCATGGCAGCCATTCCAGGGGAATCGTCTTCTGAAGAGGAAACCGTAAGGTGGGTCCAATTAGAATTCGTTCCCGTTTTCCAATCATGAAGCGTGGTTACGTTATCCCTCCAAGGGTCGACAGTAATCGTGAGAAACGTCGTTGCGTTCTTTTCCTCGGGAGTGAGTTGGGACTGAACCCACTTCATATTATGAGTCACAATAGGGCAGATGTCAATGCAATTGGTAAACAAGAAGGCGACGACTACCGTCGTATTTTTTGCCTCTTCTGAAAATGTCCACGGTGTATTTTCACTTGTAGTGAGTGTGAAGTCATTTACAAATTCTGCTTCAATAATGACGCCGTTTGGCTCCCAATCAGACAACTGCTCTGGTGAGGTACAGCCCGCTAAAAGAAGGGTGAAACAGAGAAGGAGCGTCAATAGCGTAGTTTTCATAACGTCACCTTAGAGGCGGTAAGGGATATCAATATCCAATTGAACAAGATACAGTCCCGTTGAGATACAGGAAGCGTATGTAATTCCGTCGTGGTGCTCTACGGCCCAAAGGAAAGGAACCCAACCGAAATCATAGAATTGAGAGTCAAGCGGAGTTCCGTCTTCGCCGTGAGGGAGATAGTATGCTACGGTTGCCTCTTCATGAATACCAATTCGGTCATCGGCTTCTGGAGCCACGAGCGTTTCAATATCAATAATCCATAGTCCTGCATGGTAATGAGAAATATACAGACGGCCATCCCATCCACCGCCGTGGCTCTGGTCGGTTTCATCCGTCGTTTCGAAGTACGTACTGTCGAGGTTGTGGGGTGAAAACAACAACCATTCATCGGCGTTAGGATGTGCTTCGCAATCTTCACCATAACAATGGTCTTCAGCGTATGGAATCTCCCAATCTCGTATCAGTTTAGGTTTGAATTTGAATTGGCCATCTTCCAAGGTATACTCAGTAGTGTCAATGAGATAAATGATGCCGGTGCCGACGTGAGTTGAAAGAACTTCAACAGCTGCTGTAACGAGATGGACGGGCTCATCAGAATAACCAACGTGTGACAAATCCACCATTTCAGGGAAGGGTTCGGCATAATGGATGTAAGATACTCTCCCGCCGTTTTCGTTGCCCGTTGTTCCACTATCTGGTTGTCCGTCATCATCCATGTCGAGGAAGTCCATCCATAGGCCAACCTCAGGTGCTCGCCATCGGCACATCAACGGGTTACCTTGTCCCGCCTTACACACCGTGGCATGAATTGCGTAGGCCTCGGGGGAGTCCACTGGATGAGGTACGTCGGTAACATCACCAATACGGAGTCCAGCCTCCCAGTAACTTCCGTAAATGAAAGTGTGACCGTACCGTGGGTCATTCGGGTCTTCCCCAGGCCATGTTTGGACGGTCATATCGTGAATGTAAATCCAGCCGCCTCGGGTTGTTTCCCAAGCCACTTCGTATTCTCCAACCTTAACCACGGTATGGCCAAGTCCAGCCGCCGGAACGCCTTGCAAGTTACGTGCAGCCGAGCCGTCCAAATTCAAGTGAGCAATCGTCACTCCGCCACATGCTTCACCGATCGCATCGTTGCATTGATTATAATCGGGGTTTGCAACGAAGAGATACCATTCCCCATTGATCATGTGAGTGTACAAGTTGTGAGGGCCGCTTGGATGGTCCACGTCATACCACGAGTCGATCCAGGTTGGGTTGGTCTTGTCGGTTACGTCGATGACCACAACTGAAACTTGACTTGGTTCGCTCCATTGTCCTACATTTGGGTCTGCATTTCCAGGGTCGACCAGTTGGTTTTGCTGAATAATGTACTCTCTTCCGTTGTATTCCAAATATTTGACATCCAATACCTGGGTGTTTGGATCATTGAAAACACCAACAACTTCCGTATTTTCCGGGTCGGTAACATCTACGATGTGCATGTCGTTCCATCCGGCTAGGTAGGCATATGTCCGGCCGTCGGGTGTTGTTGCGACCTGAACCTCAGCGTTTCCAGGGGTTGAAAGAGAATTGAAGTCGAGAAGTTCCATATTATCGGTGCCAGCAATGTGTTGACTCGCATTGCTGTGGTCGTGCCCTTCGTATTGGAAAAGTGGGTCACCGCTTGAAGTCAACATTGTATCTGCTTCTTCAACAATTTCTTCCTCGCCAAGAAGAAGGCTTGTCATGGATGCTAGAAAAAGTAGAAGAAAAATACCTAACGCTATTTCTTTCCCGTTCATGTACATCTCATCGGGTTCCTCCGTTTGGTCTTTATGACCCCGCGGGTGTCGGTGGGTATGGGCAAAGCGTGGATGGGGTTTGGGATTGCCGCTCTTTTGGTGACGATTTTAGCATCCAGTTCCGTTCATGCTCATGAGCAGCAGACGCTCACAATTATCCTGAATGATAGTGGGGCCGTAGTTGGAAATATTTCCGACCCTGCATTTGTTCAAGGGAATGCTTTATGGTTCAAAATGCATGATACAACCGAAAATGCTACCATGCAAATTGGGATTGATTTGAACGGTGACGGCGTGCTTAATTCGACAATGGATTTCATGTCGTCAACGCTTGTTGAAGCGTGTGAATTAGATGAAAACGGCTCGTTGGTAGATGAAACATGTGCGGTTTCGGCGACCTATGTATTTCCATTGAATGCAACGGTCGGCTCGTACCAATATTGGGTCATGAAGGATGTTAACAACTCAACTACAAACTGGACGTATGAGATTCAATTGTATGAGGACATCCACGATGACGGCGGACCAGCTCCCGGAGATTGTTTCGGGGCTGGATGCGATGACCCAGTGAAAACCACTGATGATGGTGAGGTCGTTGAAAGTGATGGATTTTCTCAAAATGATTTAGTGAAACTAACAGCCGTTGTTGCTGGTATCGGAGTTGTATTTCTTGCGCTCTCAATACAAAATGAACGGAAGGAAAACGACAAGGAAAAACACTACACAACCGCATTCGAAGAGGAATGACTTATCCCTCGATCAAGGGGCATTGTATGTCATCTACGATTTCAATAATGTGATTTGAAAACAGGGTTCGTATATTGTTCATCTTCAGATGAGAGGGTGTGCCTTTGCTTTTGTTTCGCATATTCTCATGTTTACATTGGTCCTGTTCCTCTATCAAAGAATCGGTCCGTAGAAGCGCAGGACTTGAGAAGGTGAACCGTTACGCAAGGTCATGGTGGGTACCCGTGTCAGCCAAGCATGCCTTCTGGTTCTGCTCATGATTTCTGCACCGCTTTCTGGATGTTTTGGGGAAGATGACGGTGAGAGCCTCGTCAATGCCTCAGATGTTACCATCACTCCAAAGGTCCTTGTCGGAGGTTCCTTTCAGCCAGTAACTGTTGCTGTAAGTGAGGACATGTCGGTATTCCTTCCTTATCTTGTCATTGACAGTGAAACAGGATTTGTCGCAAACTCGACCGTTTTAGACTTGAAGAAAGGAGATTCTGTACAAGTGTCGCTTCTTGCTCCGCCACGTGCAGGTCTTGCTGTTGCACTTCTTGGAGAATATGGACGTGATTCTTGGCCCATTCGTGATGCAAACGAGTCTTGGGCTTCTTGGTTTTCTGACGGTGGACATCTAAGCGCTGATGGCGGCGCAATACAGCGAACCGGCAACGGAACGGGTTTGTTTAATGCCAGTTCCACGACGGGTGGCCCCGCTAATGTCGTTACTCTGACTGTTGAGCGGCCAAACGCTCCCGCTTACAGTGCGGACGAAGGTGGTCGGCACTCATCGGGTCTTGTGAACGGTCGAGCCACGTACAATTATCTCCATCACCTCACCGATGAAACGCCGGACCCTCTTGACTTGACTGATGGCGCTGTTGGGTACCTTAATCGCTGGGCTGGACAGGGAAATACTGCCTATGAGGCGGGAGCCGTCTACCTTATTGACAAACTTGAGTCGTTTGGATTGACTGTTGACACACAGCGGTTTGAATTTACGGACGTCTTTGGCAATCAGAACCCTGAATCCTACAACATCTGTGGATTCCGATACGGAAGTGAAGTACCGAATGAATGGATGGTTTTTGGAGCTCACTTCGATGTTGCCCCCCCGGCAAATTTGCTGTTGGCTGACCCACACCTTACTGGGACACGAACCTACGGAACGGGCGTAGGGGCCTACGATAATTCTGCGGGCACCAGCATGGTATTGACTGTCGCTGAAGCGATGTCTGACTTCGATACCCGCAGAACAATGGTGTTCTGCTTCTGGTCAGGTGAAGAAGGTGGGAAGCGTGGAAGTGATTACTGGACTGACTATTATGTCAAAGAAGACAATCCTGACGTTACCGTTACCAATTACATCAACTTGGACATGGCTGGAGTAAACTGGCCTGGTGGCGGTGGGGCCCCTCATGGCGACCCAGCAACGGAAATTGACCCAGACGGATATCCCAAAGATGAGGAAGTTTGGCCGATGCGTGTTTATCTCGGCCCCTCTCTTGACCACGATGTCATCAATCAGCCAGAGATGGTTGGACTCACCCTTTGGATCGGTGCTGACGCCATTGGTGTAGAGCAACAACAGAGTGTTTTGGTTGGAGAAGGATTCGCGGAAGACACGTGGAAGGTTGACGATTGGTTGGACCGTGGAAAACCGGAAATTGTTGTTTATGAGGACGTGACTGCTCGTTCTGACCATGCGAGTTTCCAAGCGAATCTGGGTACTGTAACGTTGGGATTCGGAGGTCTTGTTGACGGCTATTGGTGTTACCACCAAACCTGTGATACACTTGAGGAAATGGAAATTTGGATGGATACAACTGGGAAGGGATACGGGGAAGAACACTCGGGAACCTCAAACCTTGTTGATAGTCTTGACATCATCACGTGGTGGGCAGCATACAGTTTCTTCCACTTGGATGAGAAACCAGTTACCAACGCTTACCTTTGATTCATCTAATCAAATTTGAAACGGGTTCTGCTACAACCAACAATACTCCCGTGGGCGTCCAGAAGCCTAGGAACATTGTGAGCAGCGGAACTGCAAAAATGAGAATGACTGCGTAGAATGCGGTCTCGTTCCAATCTTTGACTTTCAAACCGTCAAGGGGTCCAAACGGCAACATGTTGAACAATCCCAAGAAGAGGTTTGCACCGAGCCAATATACGCCAACATCGATGAGCATAGCCTGCCAGACAAGGCTACCATCGAGCAGATAGCCTTGACCGAGGCCTTGTGTTGATATGCCGAGAGGCAGTGTTTCAAATGCTCCTGAGAGTCCAAGGACGACGCCCCATAACGGAATTCCAATGATGAAGAGACCAAGATTCGTCAACGGGCCCGCCACGGCGATGTGCCCATTTTGACGTCGAGTGACCATGCCAGCTACCATAACAGCGCCCGGGGCCATAAAAAGAAAGCCAAGAAGGAGGGCGAGAAAGATGCCCATTTGGAGCCCTTTTGGGTCTGCCCTGAATTCCGCCCAACAACCGTTCTTCTTTGCAACGAGTTTATGGCCGATTTCGTGAAGAAGAAAGGCCGGGCCGATCGCCACAAACATCATCGGCATTGAAAGTAAAAGGTAAACGGACCACTTCGTGAGTCCGAGAGAGCCTAATCCAGAAATGCCACCAA
>JABJFP010000314.1 GCA_018662715.1 Methanobacteriota archaeon
ATAGCAGCAATCGCTAGCAGTCCCATCAGGCACATGAACGTCACTTCCACACATAGCAATCGCATTGTGAATGAACGTGCTGTCAAAGGGACCTTCAGTGATGTATACTCTTTCATTAGCATTTATTTTATCAAGACCAAATATTTTAGGTTGCGATTCGTCTAGTATGATAGTAATGTATCGCAACTTGGTTCTAGGTGAGAGTGATCTACCTTGATAACCAAACATTACTTTATCTGCTGTGTATAGTGGCAGAATAATACGTGGACCATCGCCTCTCATGTCATCGAATGTAGGAGTTTGTGTGTTGGTCCACTCTTTAAATTTAGGACAGTACAGGAAATAATCCAGATCTTTAATTTTGCGTTGCTCTAGATATTGACGTGCGGGGTGAGAGTTATTTAGCTCCGAAATCTTCTGTAAATTGAGAGATGATTTGAATACTGGTTTTTTAAAATCAAACTTTGGATCGGGCGTCTGTGTGCCCTTTCCAGTAAGACCATCACGGTATCTCTCCATGACATATTCATTATAAAGACCAGGGTTTTGATCCTTCAAAAAATTAGTGAAGGTTCTACCAACACCACAGTTGTGGCATTTATAAACATAGTCAGTCTTTACACGAAAGATATACCCACGCGCTAGGTTCTTCTTTTTTTTACTGTCACCACAGTAGGGACACCTGAAGTTATACAGGTGCTCCTTTTTCTTGGCAAATTTCTGTAGTTGAGGACTAACTAAACTTACGTATTTGCTGTCTAGGTAGCTCATGGGTAGAATCTGTCAGTCCACCCATAATACCAGAAATTGTGGGTGGCGTCAAGAATTTTATCATAGGTGGAACCACTTGTAATACTGCCACAAGGGTCGCAAGGACTGCTCCTGCACCGACAACAAACTTTGCGTTGGCATCCACTTTCTTCTGGATGCCATTGATCCTACCCTGAACCGATTCATAATCCTTCTCATACCTTGCTTTCATCTCTTCCAGCATACCGATAATAAGTTTATCGGCACGATCAGATTCATCCAAACGATTTTCGTGGCGCTCCAAGATAACAGCAATCTTATTACTGTTATCAGAAATTGTTCCTACTGCTCTTTCGAGCTTGTCAAGCATCTCTTTCGAGAGGTCTTCATAAATGTTCAGTTTACTTTCTAAAACTGCTAATTTACCAAGCCCGAATACCATCAAACATTTCTCACTGCGAAGTCAAGAGCCGACTGATATGTAGCAGCATCTTTGTTTAACATATAACGAAACTGTGTCTGGTGCTCATTAGGGAGTTGTGCATAACATGCAGCAATTCTCTTTGCAGAAAAATTATCTAGGTTTTGTTGTGATCCATCACCGAATGTAATCTTCGCAAAGGAAGACTCACCAGAAGGATTGAGTTCAGAAGTTGCAACTTGGAGTGCAACGTCCAGGGCATCTTGTTGTGCAGTGGATTCAGTCATAATTTCTTTAGTCACTTCAGTTTCTTCTTTCTTAAGTTTTTTTGTTTGGTCAGATGCCTTCTTTTTAAAGTCAGACATACGAGCCTTCATTAGCACGTCCATTTCTTTCGTCTTGGACTGCATTTTCTTCTTCGCTTCGTCCCGTTTCTTCTGCAGATCTTTAGAACGGCCAAGTTTTTTCATCTGACCGATTTGTTTCTGCGCTCTTTCTGTTTCAGAAGGAGCTGCTTCTACAATTTGAGTATCTAATTCTTCTTTCATTTTCTTACGGGACTGTATACGAGAGAGCATTGTTTTTGCACCCTTGGTGCGACCATCTACCTTGTCTTGATTGGATTTCTTATATCTACGATGAGACTTTGGGTTAACAAATACGAAAGCAGGTGGCATTGACAAAGCAGCGCCATCACCAGCCATCATTTCATTCACAGTAGATTTAGATTCTTCAGACATTCTTGATCAACGTCGAGGTTTAGACTTTCTGGTAAGCGGTTAAGGGTCAACATAAAAGCTTTTAATCTTGACCAGTGTTTCGCCTCTATTTTATAAAACAATAGAGGCGTTGCAGCATCATCAAATACATTATACATGACGATGATATGATTTAAAATGAGATGAACTTTCAACTCACCGTGCATTTCATAACGACGAAATAAACGTTTGACGCACTTAATCTTATTTAGATCTTTTTTAAAGTCATCATACGTGGCGGAGTTCGGGTTATTGTAATTACGTATAGCAAACATTAACCAGTTGTCCTGGTTCAACTCATCGAACTTCATTTATTATTCGGCAGTAGTTACTACTGCGGTAGCGGAGATAACTTCAGTAGCACCGTTGGTAGAGTTGATCTTGACACGGTAGGAACCAGCGTCAGTTGCTGCATATTCTGCAACCGCAAAGGTTGTTGCAGTCTCTCCAGAAATGTTCGCCCAACGATTTGCATCAGACAACTTCTGCCACTGATAGGTGAGAACAGAAGCATCTGCAGGAGGAGTTGCGATAGCGGCAAGAGTAAGTGTCAAAGCAGCATCAACAGCAACTGCAGTATTTGCAGGTTGTGTATTGATAGTGATTGCTACGCTTACGTCTGCTGCTGCAGCGTCGTCTGCCTGTGTCTCGTTAGAGTTAGCTTCAGGACCAGCAATGGTTACTAGCATCTCTGCCTTATGGCG
>JABJFP010000282.1 GCA_018662715.1 Methanobacteriota archaeon
AAGTAGATATCTTTGCCGGTTTTATCCAAAAGCCACTTTTCTAATCCTGTTGCTGCATGTTCGCCCATTTTTTCACCTCAGTATAGATAGAATGCTGGGAAGATAACAACCCAAGCCAAGTCGACAAAGTGCCAGTAGAGACCGAAGTATTCGATTCCCTGTGCATTGTCCTCGTCAAAGCCAACTGTGTCGGCCTTGAATACAAGGTACAGCATGACAAGCAAGCCAATGAAGACGTGCAGTCCGTGCGCACCTGTTGCGATGTAGAAAATTGAACCTTGAACGGTTCCGATATCGAAACCTTCTGCAACCAAGTGACTCCATTCAACAAGTTTGAGAACGATGAAGAGAGAACCGAGTGCAAGCGTTGCAATGAGGTAGTTTCGGACAGCAGCTTGGCGGGTTGGCATGAGTTTGCCCATGATTCCATCTGAAGGTTTCCAGTTCGCATTCTTCGCCGTCTTGAGAGCCAAAACGATGGTATAGGACGAAATGATGAGTGCGAATGTATTGATAGCACCTGGCATCAAAGTCGCTACATCGTAACGAAGCAAGTCAGAAGCGGTTACTACCGATCCTTCAGGGACATCCTTACAGGCTTCTACGCCGTCACGAATCGCCCAATCAGTACACCATTCAGTTCGCATACGGAGATACGAAGAAAAGAATGTAGCGAAAACCATTATTTCTGACATAATGAAGACCCAAAGTCCTGCTTTGCGAATGTGTTCTCCTTCAAATGGATACGAGGTTGCGATTTGCTCACCGTGTCCAACGAATGGTAAGTCTTCAAACCACCAATTTGACACTGCGATGACGATGGTGACAAGACCAGCCATGCTCACAGCAAGCATACTGAGGTCAGCGGTCACATCTGAACTCAACATCGCCTTACAAGCGACAACAAAGTCAGGGAAACCCATCAAAAACAGCATTATACCAAAGGCAAATACAATCGGTGAAGATGAACCATGGTGTTCATGTTCGTCATGTCCGTCTCCATGGTCGGCTTGTGGTTTACTGGCATTGAGGAAACCACCGATACCAATGAAAGCTGCATAAGTAATCGACATCAACAAGATGGTAATACCTGCAACTCGGTAGGTAAGATACGAAAGGTGTGCATCGATTTCTTCGTGATGCATGTGGTCGAGATGTTTCGCCTGAGCCTCGGTGATGTTGCCTTGCGCTGCAAGGACTTCCTCTTCATGATGGTAGTCGTCTTCCAACTGCTTCCAAGTATCGTGCTTTCCGTCTGCCAGAGCGATTCCGAGTGTAGCAAACAGCAGCACACCGATGGTGAGGATGATTCCCCCCATCATGACTGCGCGCATCCAAATTCCGTTTTCAACGTGAGAACCGTGACCGCTCATTCTTCCGCCCCCTTTGGAGTGGCCTTCCACATTTTCTCGCCGATTGAAGGCTTTGAAGAGTGGTGGCCGTACAATTCGTTCATGTCACCTTGGGTAGGGATATGATGGAAAGAAGGTGTTGGTGGCGGAGAAGTTGTTGCCCATTCGAGTGACCAGCCGCCCCATGGATCGTTTCCTGCAGGCTCTCCACTTCTGTTGGATTTTATAATGTTCCAAACGAGGAGGAGTTGGCTCAAGCCGAAGATGAACGAGAAGATACTCACGACCATGTTGTATTCTGCAAAGCCACTCTCAACTGTGTAACTGTGGGTTCGGCGGGGCATACCCATGATACCAAGGGCGTGCATAGGCCAGAAGGTTGCGTTGTAGGCAGAGAAACCAATCAAGAAGTGCCAGAGACCGAGCGTCTCGTCCAGCTTCTTTCCAGTTGCCTTAGGGAACCAATAGTAGACACCGGAGAACAGTGCAAAGACCGTACCGCCGATGAAAACGTAGTGGAAGTGTGCAACAACAAAGTAAGAATCGTGGAAGTGCATGTCCATACCTGCGACAGGGAAGAACATTCCAGAGATACCACCGAGGGTGAACGTTACGAGGAAACCAAGCGACCACAGGGTGTGTGTACGCATGACAAGGCTACCACCCCAAATGGTAGCAAGCCAATTGAAGATTTTCGCACCCGTAGGTATCGCAACAGCCATTGTGGTAATCATGAAGGCTGCTCTCCAAAACGGATCCATTCCAGATGTGAGCATGTGGTGACCCCAAACAACGAAACCAACAACACCAATTCCTGCCATGGCAATAACCATTGACTTGTATCCGAAAATTGAGCGGCGAGCGCTGGTTGCTAGTACTTCAGAAACGATACCGAAGGCCGGAACAATCACGACATACACTTCAGGATGCCCAAAGAACCAGAACAGATGCTGGAACAGTAAACTGTCCCCGCCTGAGGTGAAGAACACTGTGCCGACTGTGTGATCGAACAGAAGGAATGCAACACCGATAATAAAGGCTGGAAGCGACATGTAGAGCATGAAAACGCTCACGAATACGGACCAAGAGAACAACGGCATCTTCATCCATCCAACACCAGGAGCGCGCATGGTTAACACGGTTGTGATGAAATTTACACCACCCAATGTCGATGAAGCCCCGAGCATCAAGATGCCTGAGATAAA
>JABJFP010000283.1 GCA_018662715.1 Methanobacteriota archaeon
ATCCCACGACGACGTATTCCATTGACCGATTGAATCGGGACTCAACAAATCCAGTTGACTTTTCCTGTGTCAACATCGTAAATTGCCCCTCGTACCTTGACATCATTCTTCAACAGGGGGTTGGCGAGCAGAGTCGCGACATCACTGCGCAACTTTTCCTCCTGATTTTCAATCATTCTTGGCTCAAAGGTGGAGAAATCAAGTCCGCTTAGGCGTTCCAACGTTTCTTTGACATCGGTTACACTCAAACTGGCCATGGCGCAGCGTGTGTGGGCCATGATGACGATGTTATCGCAATCCAGAAGATAGCTCCCAAGGACGATATCACGTTCAACTTCAGGGTTTAATTGAGCACCTGCGTTTCGTATGACTTTCATGTCGCCAACTTCCAATCCCAAAACAGCATGTGGGACGATGCGAGAGTCCATGCAAGTCAGCAGTAAAAGGTGGACGCCAGCCCTTCCAGGGACATCATGAGCGTCGAAGGATTTGACATACGCATCGTTGGAATCGCTGAGTCGATCGGTGAACGAAGTCATGGTGCTCAACCACCAACGCACGCAGGTAGCATTTTGTTCTTGTCCGTCGTTCTTCATTTAGGAAGGAATCTCAATTATTCCAATCAATCAAGCGACCTCCTTATGGCGGAGAACTTCTGGCTCTAAACATGGACCTCAGAGGCGCTACATGGATGGTACGCTCTCTCGGCGAAAGCGTTTCAATGGTCAACGTCATGGAAAACGGAGATGTTTTTGCCGGAGGATGGGACGGCCATTTGATTCGTTGGGATGAGGAAGGGACCATCCTATGGACTGCGCAAACGGGAAACAGAATCAGTGCTATTGCTGTGAGCGACCAAGCGATTGTGGTGACCAGCGGCTTGCATCTTGTCGCATTGGACCCTCACACCGGCGAACAGCATTGGAAGGTTGCTCTTGAAGGAAGTGCGGACGATGTACGGTGGTGGGATGGCAGCATTCTAGCGGTATCATCTGTTTATGATATTGAGCATAACGATTTCATTGAGTCCGCCCTTTGGAAGTTTGATGCAAATGGTGAATGCCTTTGGGTTGAACGAATGGATGAACGGCCTTGGTCCGTACTTGAACTCGGAGGACAATGTTACGCAGGCCTTGGTAGACCTCGTTGCGGGTGGCTTACACTCTCCGACTCCCCCCCGTTTGAACATCACTTACCTCCTACTTCGTTCCCAGTTATGAGCGGTGTATCGGGACGAGAGCGGCTTCTGTTCGGTCAAACCGATGGTTCGGTTGTGGATCACAAAGCCACCGTTTTGAGTATTGAATCAGGAGCAGTTGAACACCTTAGTATGCTTTCACAGGGGTTTGCAGCATCTACCGACGCAGGGCATCTTTCTGTTCGTAATGACGATGGAACACTGCAATGGGAATCTAAAGGAGACCCGATTTCTGCACAAGACAGCGGCTTCGTTGCAGAGGAGAGGAGTCTTTTCTGGGTCGCTAGAGCCTCAGAACTCAATGGTCAACTATCGGTTCATGATTCATCTGACGGGTCCCTTCTCGCCAGCACATCGCTTTCTCGGGTTCGAAGTATTTCCAGTACGAAGACAAGGACAGCAGTTGGATGCGACGATGGGGAAGTCCTTGTGTGGGATTCAACCCTTCTCGCACGTCGATTGAATCAAGAAAGTAGTTCAAGCAACGAGCCGGTTGATGACAGAAAGGCTGCCCTCCAAGCCAAACTCCTCGCATTACGCCAATCCAAGTAATCCATTTGGGCGGAAACATTCTGTTTGTTTCACTCGTCTGCTTGCTCTTCATCATGTGGTGCGTATGTCCACACCTTTGTCGTAATGAGGGCCAGTGCAAAAATCTTCAAACCATCCCAAACGAGGAATGGTTTCGTTCCTGCATTAAAGGCAGCTTCCAGTGACCAATCCAACGAGTGTGCGAGCCACAAAGTTCCAAACACATAAACTGGAATCATGGCCAACGTCCAACAGATCAACTGAGATTTCAAATCAGCATGTCCGGCTCTTCTGGAGCGGTCCAAACCTTCCGCCACTAAAGCCGATGCAATGGGGAATGACAACAAGTAACCTCCTTTGTAGAACAGAGCGCCTTCGCTGAAAAGGTAATCTCCACCACCGGCAAAGACGGGTAGGCCAATTGCGCCGAGAACGACGTACAGGCTTCCTGCTGCGAAAGCATCGTTACGCCTTAGATAGACTCCTGTTGCCATGACTGCAAAAGTCTGCAGCGTGAATTCAACCGGTGAAATACGAGGGATGAGAATTGCAAATTGAGCGCAAAGGGCAATAAGTGCTGTGAAAAATCCGATTGCAATCGCACGTTCAAGCGCAGTCATGCGGTTTGAACTTAAGCCAAGATGCCATTGTTGAGGCCTTTTCCAAGCAATATGCTGAAACATATTTGCTCCACGGTCAGAGCGTATTTAGTCATTCCATCGTTTTAGAAGCCTTCACATTCACTTCTCATACCATGATGTGTATTTCACAAAAAAAGGAACCTTTCGCAGGCTACCGCATAAATATATTTCATGCTCGGTGAGCCGTTCACAACGGTAGCGTTGTGAAGGGTCCATGTAGAGTCCATACATTTGAGCAAGATGAATCAAAGGGTATTGTGTAGGGCCCACGTGAATGAATTATTTGGTCTTTGATTGCTCCTTCAGTGTGCTTTCAAGTTCATCCAAGTATGACCTAAGTGATTGTCCTCGCCATTTTGCTATAAGCCAGAGGTAAAGTGTTGTGATCACAGTGGTAGTTAATACTGCTGTTCCAATTAGAATCAAAGTCTCAAACATGGCGCTCACAGACATTTCAGCATGTTCCTGCTTATTAATTCTAATTTTATCAATCTAGGAGATGTACAAGGATCTCCCCTGTGCTCGTATGCGAGCGCATTGGTAG
>JABJFP010000284.1 GCA_018662715.1 Methanobacteriota archaeon
ATTACACTTACTTCACCAGCTGCTTCAGCAGCGCCTAAGGCCGTATAACCGTATGAGCCAAAACCTGCACCGCCAATCGTGCTGGTCATCGAGGTAATATGGTCGGCTGTTGCAATCCCTGCTTGGGTTGTATTGAGGTCCTGATCCATCATTCCGCTTGCGAAACCAATTCTTGTCAAATCCATGATTCCATTGATTGCGCTCCCAGTCGCTCCAATGATTTGTGGTCTGAATTGTATATTCAATTGTGTGAGTTGCTCGTCGCAGGAATTTTTACTCTCCGAAGAACATTCGAAGGAATTGACCACATTATAGGTTAATTCACCTTTACCAGCATCATGGTTTAGCAATGTTTTATGTGAAGTGATTTGGTAGGTGTAGGGGCCTTTCCTCTCATATTCAGGGGGGATTTGATTTTCTAGAACCTGATCAGCATTGGTTAAATTCCATGCATAATAATCACGAGTAGAAACAGAAGTAGCCCAACTCTTCTCGACCGAATCACAATCACCATCTTGACCACAGATTGTATCCAGCGGGTACGTAGCAAAGTTGTCATCGATGGCTCCAGCAACAGCTGAAGTGAAGACAATGGGGAGGAGTGTGAGGTTGAGGAGCAAACAGACGAGGCCAAATCCGATTAAGAATTTACTACTACGAACCAGTTCCACATACTGAAATTATCAATTCGGCCGTTAAAGTTTGAGCCGGTTGTTAGTCACAGTGTGTCTTTGGGTGTTTGAAATAATTTACGCGTTCAAGGGAGGGTTGCTCTCGAATCGCTGGCATCAATGCAGAGGCTAGAACCCGGCATGTAAGCCTTCAAACTCCATTTTTGGAGTGGAATGCTTTTCAAATGAATTTAATTTTAAAATTTTATTGCCGGCATAATCTTTAATCAATGTACCCTTATGATCAAACATGGTGACCATCCTATGCCCTCATTGTGAAGAAGAAATTGAACTCGAGGATGATGCCAGTGGTGAGTTTGCATGTCCGTTCTGTGAAGGTGAGTTCGAATGGAACATGGAACCTGAGACCGTTAGCGCAAGAGGCGCTTCTACTGGGAGCGGCACAGCTCCAACAGGTGGAGGGATCCCGCCCATTGATCCGATGGCATGGGTCGGACATGGATTATCCATTTTCATGTTCATCTTCGTGATCATCTGCCTCGGCTCAGGCAGCCTCTACTCAGTCACAGCGAGTGTGTCGGCTGAAGGACAAACTGTCGATCTAATTGATGTCAGTTATGGTGTGAACGATTATTCCGGCACAGAATTCATTAGCCCAGTCTCATCAACATATGTTGATGAAATTGCCGAAATGGAAGCTGAAAGAGCAGAATGGTGTGAGTGGTTTCCAGATGAATGCAGCACTTACCTTGTGAAAGAAATTGAGATTATAGAGAGTTGGAATACGGCAGGAAATTATCTTGGATTTTTTGCAATTATAGCCCTCCTGTCCTCCATAGCAGTGGTCATGTTCAGGCTTATTCTCATGCTAGACCTAATGGAAACAGTGGTCCTCAACGAACAAATGTATGTCACGAGCACGTATGCCAAAACATTCCTTCCATTTTTCACCGGTGGATGTTTGTTGATTGGGATGATTCTTTTCATGATTCTATCTCCCGGTGCAACCTTGTATGAAGGCCTTTTGAATGAAGCATTTCCAAGTGCAGAACTTTCCTCTGGGTTCGGAATGGTCGTATGGCTCTCACTTCTTCTTTCCATAGGGTATTCAGTGTTCTCTATTTTTGAGATGAATGTGGAGTGAGGTCAGGCGCGTCAAGGCCACCACGGCAGTGCCATCCTTTCATCCATTGATCACTGTGACTGTTTAGAACTGATATCAATCAGTGAACTCTGAACAAGAAATGGCAAGTCAAACGCCTTCGACGATGATGGCGCTGAGGTGTAAATTCAACAGAATGGTCTGTTGCGCAGCCACCCCCTTTTTTTACTACGTGTGCATAGATTTAACCATGCGGATTGCTCTTTGCTTAGTTACACTATTGTTACTCGGCGTGCCATTTGGACACATGATCGCTTCAAATGATGGTGGGCCACTTGATTCGGTGTTTGATTTAGATCACGATTCCAGCAACAGTGCAGCTCGCTCATCATCCTACACCGTCAGCCCAGCAAGCGGTTGGACAACAGGTGGGGAAGAACTGACCATCACAGGAAGCGGCTTTTCCGACTTGGCCTTTTCCAACACAACGGATGATGGAATGAACCATCAATGGGTGGAGACAACGATGGACTATTCAGATCAAGCCGGCGTATGGAATGCCGTTGCTGTCGATTCAAACGGCCACATCCATGTCGTGCAAATCAAGGATGAAAGTTACCAAATCCGCCACAGTGTGAATGACGGAACCGGTTGGAACACTGTGGGTATCAACACTTGTGGTGCCACATATTGTTGGGACATTCACATGGTCATTGATAATAATGACCACATACACTTGGCTTACACGACCTACACTCAATGGGATGAAACCCTCGTTTACATGAACTACGATGGAACATCATGGACGGATACTGTCGTCTCAAACTCGGCTCACTTTGGACCGATCGGTATCGCAGTTGACTCGAACAACCATCCCCACATCTCCTATGCTGCCGATGGAGCGGATCAATGCGGGAATGGACTTCGCCTTGCCTCATACACTGGAACTGCTTGGTCATTTGATACAGTTGAGGCGGGAGGCAACCGTGGTTGTGATTCTGCCATTGTGATTGATGAAAGCGATCATATTTACATCGCCTATCAAGACCGTGACACCTCGAAACTGAAGATCGCAACAGACAAAAGTGGTTCTTGGGACTCCTATCTGGTTGATACAGGAACATCCCCGAGCAGTATGTATCCAGGGTACATGACTTCGATGGCCATGGACCAGCAAGGACAATTCCATATTGCTCATCAAGATAG
>JABJFP010000285.1 GCA_018662715.1 Methanobacteriota archaeon
ACATGCACAATCTACAATGAGGCCCTCCGCCAGATCACATTGGCTGAGCATCATGGAGCGAGCTGTTGCTACCTGCCAGGGTGTTGAGAGCGGTTGGCCATCTTTTGCATGATAGAAGAGCATCCCTCGGGGGGCCGTCTTGTCTTGTGCCTGTTCAGTTAAACCCTCATCGTCTACGAGAGAAGGGTCAAGGACAGTATGCATTCTAAACCCTCACAAATCAGCGATGTGGCTTCGGGTTAGCAAACTCTCAAAGTGCAGGCCGGCTTTGGCAAACGCTTCTTCAGCCCCTTCTTCACGGTCCACAATACTGATGACGCCAACCACTTCACACTCTGTATCGGCGTGAATTCGCTCAACAGCCTTAATCGACGAACCACCTGTCGTTGTGACATCTTCCACAACAACAACCCTTCCGCCTCCTTCTAACGAAGAGCCTTCGATTCCTGGTGGATTGTTTGTTTTACGGCCACCTCGGCCTTTTGGCTCCTTCCGTACCATGAATCCACGCAAAGTATTCTCTGCATCCGGGGAGGTGATGACAATTGCAGTTAGAGGAACTGCTCCTAGTTCTAATCCTCCAACAAAGTCGGCTTCAAGTGCTTTCATTCGGACGTTGAGAAGAGAACCTAGTATGCCTGCCGCCTCGGGGTGCATCATCACTGGCTTGGTATCAAAAAACCAGCGTGAGTTTCGTCCACTAGCGAGGGTAAACGCATCATCACTGCCTCCGTCAAGAAATGCCAAATCGTGAACCAATGCAGCAAGTCGGCTCCATTGAGGGTGAGCGAGAACGCTTTCGTGAACGGCCATGACAAAGGGTTAGGACTTCACGCCATGAACTTTCCTTCCCTTGATTTTTCATCCATGAGTCACTCCTTCAAAGTTCACCGTGTTGATGATAAAGGGTCGCCAATAAGAGAAAATGAGCGACGATGGCGGCGGCGAAGGACGACGGAAAAAAGGTTGAGCATAATCCGTTGCTTGGCCTCGACATCCCTCGTTTAGAGCATGAAATGGAAGTCTATCATCAGTGGATGGACGAGCGGGCTGACGATGCCTATCGAATCGCAGAGGATATCCGTTCGCTGGGGTATGATTATCGCGATCATGTCGAAATTCCTAGAGCAGCAGACCTTGCGGGGCGGACTGAGAAGCTTCTTGTCGAATATCTTAAAGGATACGAAGTCGCAGAAGATATCAGAGTTATGCTTGATGAGCATGACCGAGAAACGACCTCCATCATGATGGCCCAATCTGTTGCACGAGGGTTCCGTGAGCAAGGTTATGATTTACAGACCGCCATTGACGTGGGGTTGCGCGTAGGATTAGCGATTCTCACGGAAGCGGTTTTGGTTGCTCCATTGGAGGGAATCAGTGAAGTTCGTCTTCTAAACAATGTTGACGGTTCACAATTTGTTTCGGTCCATTTCGCAGGACCGATTCGAGCAGCAGGAGGAACCGCCCAGGCCCTTGCAGTTTTGATTGCAGACATGATTCGCAGAGAACTCAACGTTGGCCACTACCAGCCAACTGACCCCGAAGTTGAGCGAGTGAAGGAAGAATTCGGACTCTACCGAGGAAACCTCCAATACCGCCCCTCACCCAACGAGATTGACGAAATTGTCCGTGCTTGCCCTGTTATGATCAACGGCGAATCGACCGAACGCATCGAATGTGCCGGATACGGTCGGGTCCGCAACATCGACGAAGCCAGAATCCGCGGGGGTGTTTTGCTGGTTATCGGAGAAGGAATGTGTCTCAAAGCACCCAAGATTCAGAAACACACAGAACGACTAAAGGTGCCTGGCTGGGACTTCATCTCCAAATTCGCATCCCGTGGAAAAGAAAAACAAACCGAGGAAGGAGAAGTATTCAAATCCAGAAAAGTCCCTCCAATTACAAAATTCATGAAGGATATCATCGCTGGACGGCCGGTATTTGGCGGCCCACTGCAGGCCGGTGGGTTCCGACTGCGTTACGGGCGAGCCCGACCATCTGGTTTGGCAGCAGCTTCAACCAATTCCGCCTCAATGCTTGCGTTGGATGATTTCATCACCATCGGGACACAAATGAAAATTGA
>JABJFP010000042.1 GCA_018662715.1 Methanobacteriota archaeon
GATTCTGTCTTCATCTCCGGAGGAGCTGGCGGAGTCGGGACAATGGCCATTCAACTGGCAAAGCATGTATTCAAAGCAGGACTTGTTGTAACTACAGCATCGAAAGGCGAAAAGATGGATTTGTGTAAGCGCCTTGGTGCAGATGAAGTCCTGGATTACAAATCAGAACGTTTTGCCACAACGTATGGTAATGATGACAACAAGAAATTTGATGTTTGTTTTGATATTACTGACGAAGGTCTTGAGATGGTTGATATCATCAAAGAAGGTGGACGAATTGTATCTATTACAGGAACCCCAACTTTAGATGAAATCCGGAGAGTCGGAGGGACTGCCTGGATCCTCAAGTTGTTTTTGAAGAGGAAAGAGAAGCGCAAGGAGTACAAAAATGCTCAATCCAAGAACGCTGACTGGACCTACCTCTTCCTTTCACCAAGTCAAGAAGACCTCTCAACCCTTGCAAATCATCTCGCAAGCGGTACGATAAAGCCTGTACTCGACGGTGTTTGGGACTTCCATTCCGAAGATCCCCAAGAAGGCTGGCAGGGGGCGTTCAATCGCTCTTTTTCAGGACGAGCAAAGGGTAAATGTGTTGTAAGTTTTCATTCCTAAGAATACGTTCACAAGATTGTGGAACCCCAAGCTCGTAAACGACGAAAGTTAGGATGATTCCGACCTTGATTGTAATATGTACAAGCGCCTGACGTAGTTGGGGTGAAATGGCTGAAATTCTCATTTAAGCGATGTTTATATTGAGTGGAATTGTTAACCTCCGCATGTCGTACCCAACTCCTTTCGGACTACTAAAACCAACAAATACTATTGAGAAAAAAAAGATTGATGCGGTGCAGCGCGCATTACGTTGGTGCCAAACAATCTTGACCAGTACGCTTTGGAGACAAATATCCGTCGGAAAAAACATCGCACTTCAACGAACCATCAATAAACAAACGATTGAAATTTTTCCACTTGAGGCCGCCTTCATAGACCTTGGAATGAAATCCCGTTTCAAAGTAAACCATCTTCCAATTTATCTCAACAATTCGGATGCATGTGTTCGTTCGAGAGCCACTCGCCCCCGACCCTTGCATACCGATATGATTGCCAGTATGATTTTACTCCTAGGTAGCGCAAATTTCAACCCTGCTTCAGTTCCAAGAACACTACACTCCATACTCACTGCGGAGCAGATTGCTTCACTCCCCCCACCTCCACCTCCTCGTCAAACCTATGTCCCAGGACAACCTTCAACATCAGGTCGTGAATTTATTCTTGAATCACGAATTCTAGAACTAGCAGGTCAAAACCCAAACACGACATTTAGCATTCAATTTGAAAAGCGGGATGGAAGCCTCAGAAACATGATGGCCAGAATCGGAGTTTGGGACGACATCAATGGAGATGAAATCGACTCCGATGCCGAAGAGGCGGCGAGGTCCTATAATCCCTCAGATTATCACTTGATGACAGTGTTTGACATGCAAAAGAATCAGTATCGAAATATTGCCACAGACCGAGTTACAGAGATTAGCATTGGCGGGCTCAGATTTCGTACACCATCAGCAGAATGAATGAGGGGTTCCTTTTGCATCAAATGCACTGGAACAATAGTTCACAACAAGTTGGTGCACATCTCGTAAAATCCATTGAACCACAATTCCGATTCATCTATGGAACGGTTTTCGGTCAAAGCACTACGAATTAGAGCGTTTCAAGGGCGTTCACAAGGTCCTGCCACAAGTCTTCCATATCCTCAATACCAACTGACAAACGAATCAATCCAGGAGTCATTCCTGCATCATAGCGCTGTTGTTCTGGAATGGCTGCGTGCGTCATTGTCCACGGATGGTTGATGAGGGATTCGATTCCGCCCAGACTTTCTGCTGTTGCAAACAATTTCAACTGGGCTGCAAATTTCCGTGCACCTTCTTCCCCACCCTTGACTTCCAAGGAAATAATACCGCCAAAGGCATTCATTTGCCGCTGTGCAATTTCATGAGTTGGATGACTTTTCAGACCTGGATAGAAGAGACGAGTGACCTTTTCATTGTCCTGTAATCGCTCAGCCAACGTCTGTGCACTTTCACAATGACGATTCATACGTAGAGCAAGGGTTCGCAGTCCTCTGAGAATAAGGAAACAATCCATCGGTGCTGGGACTGCGCCAACTGCATTTTGCAAGAATGAAACCTTCTCTGCGAGTTCCTTGCTTTGGGTGATTAAACAACCACCAATGACGTCACTGTGACCACCAATATACTTGGTTGTTGAATGAACAATAAGATCCGCACCTAACTCAAATGGGCGCTGTAGAATTGGAGTAGCAAATGTAGAGTCTACAACGACAATGAGACCGTGCTCTTTTGCTTCAGCAGCCAAGGATTTGATATCGTGGACGGTTAGAAGTGGATTGGTAGGACTTTCTAGCCAAAGAATCTTTGAGTTTGGACGGACAACCTTGCTAAGGTCTCCGCTCTTTAGCGGAGAATAACTGGTCTCAATTCCAAAACGTGAAGCAATCTGGTCAAATAAACGAACTGTACCGCCGTAGAGGTCATCACATGCGATGACATGGTCGCCTTGTTTGAGCATTTGACTGATGGTTGTAATTGCGGCCATTCCGCTTCCAAAACAAAATCCATACGCTTCTTGGTGAGGCGATTCCATTTCCGCAAGTGCTCGTTGAAGAGCATTTCGAGTGGGGTTATCACCGCGTGCATATTCGTATCCTAGGTGGTCGGCAAAATCGTTCTGAACATACGTAGATGTTTGAAAAATTGGTGTGTGGACGGAGCCTGTCGTAACTTCAGGGTCCAATGATGAATGAACGCAGCGAGTTGAATCTCCTGTCATTTCACCACTCCCATCCATCGACATCAAATCCGTTATCTCTTAACCAGTCATCGTTGTAGACTTTTCCAAGATATGGATTCCCTGCATCAGGGAGAATAACTACAATTTTGGCCTTTTTACCTGCTTTATCCTGTTCAGCAGCAATATCCAGTGCAATTTGTAATGCCCCACCGCATGAACCCCCACAGAACAATCCCTCTTGCTTGGCCAGACGTCGAGCCATTCGGAAACAAATCTCATCATCAACCATTCGGATTTCATCAATTACTGAAAAGTCAGTGGCTGGTGGGATGAAGTCTTCACCGAATCCCTCAACCTTGTATCCATGAGGAACACCCATTGTTCCATCTTCAAACCATTCTTTGAGAATTGACCCCTCCGCATCAACACCAACAATTCGTGGAGAATCTTTGCCACCTTCTTGTGCTCGTGCTTTGAGATACTTTCCGCATCCTGTAATTGTACCCCCAGTGCCCATAGTTGCGACAAAGTGGGTGATTTCGCCTTGAGTTTGTTGCCAAAGTTCTGGTCCAGTTGAATGGATGTGAGCTTTTGGATTCGACTGATTGGAATATTGGTCGGGATACCATGCTCCTTCAATCTCCTTGCTTAGTCGCTCAGCGACCATGTAATAGGAACGAGGGTCTTCTTTTTCCACTGCGGTTGGGCAAATTTCAACTCGTGCACCCATAGCACGTAGCAAGTCAATTTTCTCCTTAGCCATCTTATCGGGCATTGTGAACACACAATTGTACCCGCGTTGTGCTGCAACCATTGCTAGACCAATGCCGGTATTGCCACTGGTTCCTTCAACAATTGTTCCACCGGGCTTAAGCCAGCCTTTTTCTTCGGCTTCCAAAATCATAGCGAGGCCAATTCTATCTTTGATTGAGCCGCCAGGACTACAACGTTCAAGTTTTGCCCAAACTTCTGAGCCTGACAAGTCAGCAGTCACCTTGTTCAACCGAATGAGAGGCGTATGCCCAATTGCTGAAACAACATCTTCGTAAACGCCTTGAGGAAGGACCATGTTGTGTGCCAATAAATTCTGGTTCATCAGGCTTTTCAAATTGAACGGTAAAACAAAGCGACAAAAATGAACAAAAAGACTCGGTGATAAACTCTTACAACCCTCAGAACCACCCCCTCCTCATTGTTGAGATTGTCTCAGTTCAAGTGATAGTGAACCAATCTGCGATCGTAGTATTCAACTCCGGCTCAGACAAAGCAATTTGAATTACATCGTTCGGCGAGTGGATTGGAAACGATTGAAGGAACTCTCCATTCGTCCCTATCAATCTTAACCTGTAGCATTTCAAGGACAGAGTCATTCTGATTTGAGAATGAATCCACTCAAATCTGCAATAAAAAGAATCCAATTTCAAAAAATGACGAAAGGGTTCAACGGGCGCTCTGGCGTGAGTTGAGACCGTATCTAAGGTTCAAATGAGGCCCATTGAAAGGACTTCGATTTCACCAACACCGTGGATGCCGCTCATTTGTGCTTCAAAAGCATCAGCAAGACCCTCGCCGTCGTTCATTGTAACGTGAACTTGAACAAATTTAAGACCAAAGGCGAGAGGCTTTGTCTCAACTTTTTGGACATCGTAATTTTCAGTTCGCAGGCCACGGATGGCTTCTGCAATTGCGTCGCTATCAACCTCGTCAACATCCGAATCCGGATTGACTTTGTATGTCATGACTACCATACCCATTCAAATCACCTCAGGGTCCTTCAAAACCGCACTCAGGGCAACGGTAGAGCACACCTTGGTTGCGTACTCGTGGGCTGCGTCCGATTGGCTTGAAGCAACCGGGGCAGGGGAAAGTCGTGGAACCCTTTTCAGCAAGGGGGATACCTGATGATGTGCAAGTTGATGCTCGTTCGCTCATAATAACGCCTCGGGACGAATCTGCCCATGCCCTCCCCTTCTTTATGGTTGCGTGAAGGACCTTCTTTGAGAATGACTTCCAAAACGGCTTATTATCGTCATACGGCCGTTTCTTCCGGTACTTACTACCAGTGCTTGTTCTCTTAGCCGACACCAGCCGGATTCAATCCGAATGATGTCCCCAATGCGCACATCATTGACTTGCCCACCCCAGAGAACCAGCCCTACAATGCCGGTATCGTCCCTGCCACAAGCAGCTGCAACGGGGCCCGTGAAGTGTTCGGACACCACAAGGCGTTGCGGATAGATTCTAAGCACAACCATTTCCAGTTGCCTTACCGGGGCATTTGGACGTAAGTTGATGATTCGATTTGCAGGTGTTGGCCACTGACCGTCATTGTTTGACATAAGGCGTTGATAATCTATCAACGCTCATGAAACCTTTCACTCTTTTTTCCTACGACGAACGGTGAATGAGGTTTTTGTTGGCTCCGGTCCCTCTTCAATTTCATTTCCACCAACTAAGACATCCACTGCTTCTTCATATCGTTCGCGAATGGATTGTTTCGGAGATTTCCAAGGCATGTGGTTTCTGCAGACCAGGTAAACCTCCGATGAAGAGTTACGAGACGCATCGGGAGAATACCGGCGGACTGTGGAAAAGTGAGGCTTTACAGCATCAATCAATTCTTGCACTCCAATTCCTTGGAACAGCTTGGTCGTGAATGCACCGCCTTTCTTGAGAAGAGGCAGTGAAAAATCAAAGACATCGGCAACGAGGGTCATGGCTACTGATTGGTCCATGTCCCATTTCCCAGTGATATCTGGAGAAATATCAGAGACGATCACGTTAATCAAGTTCCCACCAAGTTCCTCAAGAACACGCTCTTGGGTATACGGGTCGGTGATATCGCCTGTGAGAAGCACTGCTCCCTCAACGGGTTGACACGGTTCAAGGTCTACACCAACGACATGTCCTTCCGGGCCAACAAGTTCCACAGCGACCTGAGACCAGCCTCCAGGGAAGCATCCGACGTCAAGAATCGTATCGCCTTGGCGAACAAGCCCAAACCGTTCCTGTATTTGCTTGAGTTTGAAGGCAGACCGAGCACGATACCCACTAGCCTTGGCTTGTTTACGCCAAGAATCACGTTTGTGATTTTCAATCCAGTGGTCTGCCATAATAGACTCCTCTTTTGTTGCTACGAGGACGATGCCTTCATGAATGCTTTTCTTATTGAAGCCCAAATCCAAGCAATCAAGGCAGAAGGCGTCTTGGCCGTCACCAAGGAGGACATAGATTGGGCTCATCAACCAACAAGGGATTGACGGTCCTCGGCCTTATGGTGTATCTCTGTGCACTTTTGCTGGTTGAACCAGTAAGTGCAATCATCGTACAGTTAGATCAGGATTTCACTACGCCAGTATCAACTGGGGAAGGAGGCAGGACGCTTCTTGTTGAGGAATACACCGCAACATGGTGCTCTGTATGTTCAGAAGTTGACCCAGAACTTGAGACTGTTGCAGACAGCCATGGCTCCCGTATCGCTATTGTCGCACTTCATCCTACAGACGGAGATGATGCTTTTGAGCCTGCAGCAGCAGCCCACAGAATCGAACGAATGAAAACGGTGAACCCTAGTATTGCATCTACTCCAACATTCGTCGTAGAAGGAGGTACACCCCGAGGTGGTTACGAAGCCTGGCAGGATGTCCAGCGAGATATCCTCAACACTGAATTGGAACGACAGAAGGTCACTCCTCTATCGTTTGAAGTTCAAGCGACGGATTCGGGATACAAGGCATCGGTCATCAACACAGAACCCTTGACCCGCAATGGAACGCAGTTGACCTTCCTCGTCGTGCAACACGGAGCAGAAGTTCCTGAACGGGGAATCAATGTTGGAGGCTCAACACGCGACCGAGTTCTCCTTGGCACTGCAGAATGTAATCTTGAGACTGGAACACTATCTGCAAGCATCGGTTTGCTTAATGCAACAACAAACAATACTTGCAGCGCTGATTTTAGCATTGAATTTCCAAAGTATGACTCATGGAGTGTGATTCTCGTCCATGAGCACACACTTGATGCACTCCGGAACGGTTCTGAACCGATGTCATACGGAGCTGTTGAAATGGCGCATCGGTCAAGATCCGTTGAGCAATCCTCAAACGCAAGTTGGGTTCTCATCGGACTTTGTGCGGCGCTAAGTTTGGTTGCTATTGGTCGTAAAAAGTAACAGATTCAGTGTTGAAATGTCATGATTCTCCCGAATTCATGAAATTATCCCCGATATCTTGCAATTGATTGTGCATTCAATGCGAGGTTTGATAAACTTCAGTACCAATGTATAACCATGACAAACACATGGGAAGACATCACATGGGAAGAAGAGGCCCCCCTCAAGGAGTGGGTCATCGAATATGTAGCAAAGATTGGAGATGAATCCTCGCATCACCTCACCATACTCTACGGAGAAGAGATGGAAGACGTTCAGCGTCATCTCATGCATGAACTACGTACGACATACCTAGAAGCCACCGAAATCGAAGTCACTGTTCTTCGAATGGAAGTCATTGACCAGGAGCCAAACGCATTCCTCTTTGATGGAACGTACACGCCTTGATTATGCCTTATCTCGGTAAACGAGTTCTATTTTCTGACCGTCTTCAAGAATATGATTTTGGAACGTCATAACTTCTTCCCGATTTTGGTTTCCATCATCGTCGGTAGTGGTTACGAACATCAAAAACTCATGATCGGCATCAATTCTGTAATCATCAAAACCAGTTTCGTCAAAGTGCTTGCCCCAAACGTCAAAGAATGCCTCAAGGGGCGCATCTACACCTTGCTCTTTCAATTCAATGTGAATGACTCCATTGGTACTGTGAGTATGGAGTTGTCGCATTGTGCAGGCCCCGTCATTGAGCCCTACATCACCTGGAATCTCCAAAAATTCATTGTTGATTGAAAGGACCAATTCAACATGATAGTGGTCCACATAATCACTGTGACCACCGAGGCAATCTTCCGCAAGCGGGTGAAGGTCATCAGCAGTTGAGAATACTTCACTGGAACCATCACTCTTTCCGAGCAGAAGACCCGTGGCAACTAAAGCGGCGATGGTGATGAGCAACCAAAAGACAGTATCAGTTTTCATCTCAGGCCCATCCCATCATCAAACGCTTGTTTCATTGGGTGAATCGTCGTTCCAATCCCCATGCTCATGCATGCGACCAATGGTCCAGAAACCAAACAGAGCGATAACGTTAGCAACGTGTGCGGTCGTACAGTATTGACAGATTTTGCCCATTGCAACCTCATAGGAAATCAACAGACCAATCACCGGCAGACCAAGGAGAGTGAGATACATTCCATACTTTGAATAGCGTTCAGCCCAGAGAGAATCCGGTTCCTTAGAAATTGAGTTCGCAAGGAACATCAGTACTCCAAAGGCGAGCATACCGATGATCCCCCAAGGTTGGCCAAACAATGGGTCGGTATTGTAAGCAATATTTCCGAGGACATCATCGCATGAAAATACGGTTGCACTTGAGCACACAGCACCCCCTTCGCTGATTTTATTGGAAATCCAGAGGGTGTGAACGGATATTGCAAAACCAACCAGCAGAACAACATTCAATCCCAGAAGGCGTTGTCGACGAGTAGATTCAAGATGAGGCCAATTCGCAGATAATGACGCACCAATGGTTGAACCAAACGAGGTCAGGAGCAGTGTTCCAAACAAAAGAGGTACGATGTAGAACAGTAAAATGATATTTGCATCCATTCACTCCTCACCTCCTACAATTCTAAAGATAGCATCACCAATCTTTTCCTGAGGGTTTTCAGATGAAACCCAAGCGACGATCCCATCGGGTTGAATGAGAAAGTATGCAGGAGTTCCAGGGACCTTCCATTCGTCCATGTTATCAAGGTCTAAATCGTCAATGTATGTGAACCTGTGAGGATTGCCTGGTCGGGTGGTACAATCCCCTTTTGCACATGTCTCTTCCCCAGATTTATCTCTAAAGGCTACTATCTCATCACGACTGCTTTCGTGACCAGGAATGTTCAGTTCAGCCACGTTTGCAATAAAGTTGACAACGGGTCCATCCCAATTTTCTTGTGTGGACTTGGAGAAGTAATCTGCGGCTTGGCCTGTTTCAGAGGCAGAATCCCAGCAGAATCCACAATCAGTATCAATAAATTGAACGACCATCCACGCTGCAGTGGTATCCGTGTTGGACCAGTTATCTACAAGCCAATCATCCATATTGAATTCTGTCCAGCCTGTTCCATTGTAACTCAAACCTTCCAGAGGAGGGGCACGTTGTCCTTCCTTGGTTCCGCTTGCAATGGGGTCGGTAGTGAATGCCAGAAACATGATTGAGGCAAAGAATAGTGCCATGATTTTGATGGCTGTGTCGGTTCGTACATCGGCTTCTTCATCGTACTTCATGATTTATTCCCCCATTCCAATTTCTTCAAGCAAAACAGATGCTGTATGACGAATCGCATCTTCGCTATTCATGCGCACATCAAATCCACTTTCTAACATTTTGTCAATGGCAAGACGAGCACGAGGCACATCGCCTGCCCAACCACGGTCACCACCGGTGTATTCGATGCTTGCATCATTACATCCGGTAACCTCAACCACAATCTCAGCGATGCGACGAACTGAGGCAGTATCGTGGCTACCAAGATTGTAAAGATTGACGGGTTCATTCGTCTTCCCCATCACGTGAAGAATCGCATCAGCACAGTCCCCTACTTCCATGTAGGACTTTTCTTGACGCCCATTACCGAGGACCTCAAGTCGGGTTGGGTCGGCTTTTAGTTTGTGAATGAAGTCAAAAATCACACCATGCGTCCCTCGGGCGCCAATGATGTTAGCGAAACGGAAAATCCATGCTTGGAGGCCAAAGGTTCCAACCCAGCTGCTAATGAGTCCCTCTCCGGCCTGTTTGCTTGCGCCGTAAAGTGAGATCGGCAAACATGGACCATGATTTTCAGGAGTTGGAAGAGGTGCATTTTCTCCGTAGACAACTGAACTTGATGCAAAGACGATTTTCTTAACCTCGTTCAATCGCATGGCTTCAACAACATTGTAAGTAGCGATGGTGCCTTGTTGAAGGTCCGTATCTGTAACACGAGTTCCGAGGCGAATATCTGGATTTGCAGCCAAATGGAACACACATTCAATGTCCATTGCCATAGCAGATTTAACGTCCTCAAGATGACAGACATCACCATGAACCATCGTTGCGGAACCGGATTCCAGATGATGGGAAATAAACGATTCTTGACCGCTTGAAAGATTGTCAAGAACCACCACGTGGTCGCCGCGTGCAACCAGACGGTCAATGAGATGGGACCCAATAAAGCCTGCTCCTCCAGTTACCAAGGCTCGCATGGTCAAAGGACTGAGGGCGTCCGTATAAGGGGATGGGTGTTGAGGTGTGTACCACGTTTCCACGTCATTGATAAGCGTTAACGAACAGCGATATGGCTCTGAGAAGATGTCTCGGAGGAGGTGAAAACGTGAAGAAAAACGCAACCATGAACGAAGATGAATCGGTCGATTCCAATGTATTGGTCGGGTATGTCCGCCGCAGCAACGCTGGAGGGGCCCTCAAAGTATCCATCAATACGGCGGCATTTGCTGACTGCAACACTTACATGACAAGCGATGGTCAAGCCTATGTCCCCTTGGTCATATCCATCGCCGCACTAAACAAGGTGCTGTCAGGTGACCGTGCGGTAACAACCATCGCCCAATTACAGGATTGAGGGGAACATTGAACCTTTGTCGCTCTTACTTGATCTATCAAGATGAAGTCAGCGCCCTTTGACCGTCTTCGGCCGGCAATAGGGCCCAATACCCCTAGTTTGGGAAGGATTGGATGAAAAAACGAACACACCTATATAGAAGGGAGAATCGGGTTTTATTTGTGACGACCATCACGGACACGGAGCCTTCCACGAGGCCTTTCGTCGTTGCGGGCATGCCCATGTACAACGAGGAAGAGACCATTGGCTCGGTTGTAATTCGTGCTCTTCGCCATGTTGACAAAGTGGTCTGCATTGATGATGGTTCGTCTGATGCGAGTGCAAGAATCGCAGAAGCATGCGGTGCGACTGTTGTCAGGCACCGCATCAATCGAGGCTACGGTGGTGCGCTCAAGACATTGTTCATGAAGGCCCTTGAAATGGACGCCGACGCATTGGTATTGTTGGATTCTGACGGACAACATGAAGCCCACGACATTCCTAATATGCTCGGCCCCATCCTTAGCGGAGAAGCTGACTTCACCATCGGGTCTCGATTTGTAGACGGCGGCGGTGGAACCGACATGCCTGCATATCGTAGACTTGGTATCAAAGTCATTACGGCTGCGTCTAACCTTTCAAGCGACCTTGACATCAAGGATACGCAATCCGGATTCCGTGCATTCTCCCGAATGGCTCTAGAGCGACTACGTTTTGACTCAGAAGGAATGGAATTGTCTTTGGAAATGTTAGAGGATGCTCGTGAAAAACAACTTCGTGTTCTCGAAGTCCCCACGGTGATTCGCTACGATGTCCCCAAGGGCTCTAATTTCACGGCCGTATCTCATGGATTTACGGTCCTCACTTGGGCCATGCTTTCACTTTCACAGAAGAAACCACTTCTGGTATTAGGAATTCCCGGATTCGGACTCCTAGCGACAGGTGCAGCAATGGGAATGCAAACAGCCCAAGGATTCACAACTCAACTCGACAGTGTCATTGGAGACGGTATTTCTGCTGTCTGGATTGGCGTACTTGGACTGGCCTTGATGGCTACTGGTCTTGTGTTGCAAAGTGCACGTGGATTCCTACGTCACCTTTTGGTCCGTGAATTCGGGCTGGACTGATCACATCAGTCGCATTGCGAGTGAAATCAAATAGGGCGCTGCAAAGAGCCCAAAGAAAATGAACATGAAAATTCTCACCGTTCGTTGATTTTTGTCATCGGCAGCATTTTTGTCAATGCACTCCTGTTCTTTGCATACCCTCGGCTCGGAAGAAAGTGGTATGGGTTGGAAGCAAATACGGCAATGCTTGTGAGGTTGCACCTTATTGCTCGACAGAGAACCTGCGATCTGACTGGATTTCTTGGCTACCATTTCCTTCACTTTCTTCGCATTCACCATAACGCTCACCTCATGCTTTGATGGTCGTCCCTACGAAAGGCTTGCCTTCAAGGGCGTCGTCAAGAAGCCCGATATCTCTACCGTCAAGGACTGCCAAATTCATTCCCGAATCCATTGCTGCTTGGACCGCCATGGGGTCTACAACAGCAGATGCGCCCGGTTCGAGTGGAATGCCCACGCCAGTAATTGCACCGAGTTCATCCAATGTAATCTCAGTTAA
>JABJFP010000005.1 GCA_018662715.1 Methanobacteriota archaeon
ACTTACCTTCCCAGAGAACAAGGAACTTCAGGATTGAAACGATGCCCGAAGCATGGTGATGACGTACTCAAGAGAGGGTACGGTATGGTTTTCCAACGGAGGTGAAAACGGAACAGGAGTATCCAAGGCTCCAATAACGCAAGGAGCAGACTCAAGGTCGTAAAAGCACTCTTCCATAATCCGGGATTGTACGGTATGACCGAGTCCGCCTGACCACTGAGCCTCTTGGAGGATCACCAGTCGGTTCGTTCGCTGGACTGATTGTATGCACGTTGCTGCATCAAAAGGAATGAGCGTTCTCAAATCTACAATCTCAACTTCAATGTCTTCCTTTGCAAGGGCTTCTGCAGCCTGCAAGGCAATGTGAACCATGGCTCCCCATGTGACGAGAGTAACATCACGGCCACCTCTAACGACATTTGCTTGACCGATGGCCAAGTCTTCTCCGGATTCAATACGCTTCTTGACTGATTCAGTGTCCACATGTTGGTTGATGTTCATGCCCCAACCGGTCAGCCCACCTCGCAGACCGTAAAGTCCGATATGTTCGAGCATCAATACAGGGTCAGGAAGGTGGGAGGCTTCAACAAGAAGGTCGTAAGCATCTTGAGGAGTTCCTGGAGCAAGAACGATGAGACCCGGGTCATTTGCAAACCAAGATTCAATCATGTTTGCATGAAACGGACCCGAACGTGTTCGAGCACCGAGAGGGATGCGCACGGTCATTGGACAATCAGCTCCCCAACGCCAGCGAAGCATTGAGGCATTATTGATGAGGGCATTGAATCCTAATGCTGCGAATCCTCCAAATTGAATTTCAACCATTGGACGCATTCCTGACAATGCAGCGCCGACTCCAGTGTGAACAATCACGGCCTCACACAACGGCATGTCGACCAGTTTGTCTTCATGTCCAGCATTTTTCAAAGCCATATTCATTCCAAAAGCACCAGCGACTTCCATGTCTTCTCCAATAAAGACACAGTCATCCCCGAAGGTTGTCGCAATATCCGCCATCGCTTGTTGGATGGCTCGGGCGTAGGTCCATCCCCCTTTTTCCGCGTAAACGAGTTGGGTTTTACCAAGTTCCAAAGGACCTGCGACCGAGGGTTGACGCGTCGTTCCTTGGTATCGGTGTTGACGGTCCAAATGGGTGTCTGCATCATGAATCGAAGTTACACCTTTCGTAACGGTTTCTGGCTGAGGCCAATCCATTTCATCAAGAGCTGTTCGTGCACTGTTGACGCGCTCAAGTTCTTCCACCTCCATAGAGGCGAGGGCATGTTCTTCAACACCTAAATCCAAGAGTAAATTACGATGGTTTGGTATCGGGTCTTTTGCTTCCCAATATGACAGGAGGTCACGGTCTACGTAACCGGGAGGAGTTCCGCTAGGGTTTCCTAAATACAAATCATCGTGGTGATGAGCGTGACCGCAGCCACGCATGGTTTCCACATGAATTAGAGTTGGACCGCCACCGGCAAGAGAAAACTCGCGTGCGACAGCAGTTGATGCATGCCAGGCAGCGGGGTCTGAGCCGTCAATTGTCCACGAAGGAAAGCCCATTGCTTCAGCTTTATCCGCCCATAGTTCAACGCCCGACTGTTTCGCAGGTGGTGTATCAAGGGCTATCTGATTGTTTTGAAGGATGTAGGTGATGGGAAGACCTCGGGCACCTGCTAGATTCATGGCTTCCCAAAACTCTCCGCTGGACGAGGAACCTTCGCCTATGCAAGCGACATGAAACCTCTTGAGCCCCTTCCGCCATGCGGCAAAAGCAAGCCCGGTCATCGTGACGCTAGCGATTGGAAGTGGTGCGGTCGGTGGAAGAACACCAACATGCCATGCACCGACGTGGAGGTCACGTCCGCCTGCATTATCCCAACCCCCGTTTTGATTCGAGCCTGCTTTACCTAGATTTGCAGCCATCACGTCTAGGGCTGTATCACCCATTGCAAGGCCAAGACCGATATCTCGGATCATCGGAGCCACCAAGTCACCCTCATACCCCTGTCCCGGGCGAGCATCACGAGGTGCATCGGGCTGTCGATTGAGGGCAGTAGCAACCGCTACAACGCCTTCTTGCCATGTTGACCGGAATCCTTTGCCACCAAATGTTCCTCCATCAGGTGTTTCAACTCCTTCTGTGAAGAGGTCTTTGAGAGAGGTGTCAAGGTAGCGTGTTCGGGTCATGTATCGCTGCCATTCCATGCGATGATTGACTGTAATTGCCATGTAATGAGCTAGACGGCGAAGCATCAAACGCATGTCGATGAGAAAATGTGTTCGGCGTCGTTCAAGCATAAGTTCCATGCTGCGTCGAGGGATGACTTCTCGCTCAAGTTCCTCTTTTAGAGTAGTTGTAGCTTGCTTCTTCATGCCTCGTTCAAGGCCGCTCAAGAATCGTTCCGAAAAGGTATGCCAGGATGGTCCTTCAAACTGATTCGGTTCGTTGCTGACCATGTGGTCCCAAACGTTAGCAACAAGGAAAAGATGTGCATCATGACGTTGTGCGACAAAAGAGAGAACTTCCGAACGAGCAGCATCTTGGACGAGTGGCTGAACGAAATTGAGCGGTTCTTCTGGAGTCCAAACGGCACCAAAAATTTGTGGTAGTTCACCTTGAGTCATAGCGCCACCTCACCCCTGCCATGGAGCGTTTCGTTTCAATACTATGTTTGGTTAACTTTCCAGAAGAAACCGGAAATCAATCTGTCCCTAGGCGTCGCTGCATCTCTGAATCGTAGCACTCATGAAGCATTTCTCTGTTTTTCAGCGTGATAAACAATGCCACAGTGGCTGGTAGGGCGAGCACGCCGAGGGCAAGGGCCCATGATTGGAATATGTCGAAAACTGGACCCACCATAAGAGGCCCAAGGATGGTGCCTGCCGCCCAAGCTGTTCCAAATGCACCAAAAGCCAAACCAGGATTCCCTTCTCCAAGTGCTCTGTTTGTTGCAGTGTCAATGATTGGAAGCATAGGGATTTGGGCAGCAGCAATTGAAAATTGGAAGGCTCCGAGAAGCACAATCATTCCGAAAACAGCATTGTTGCCTGAAAACTTCCATCCTACAAAACCTACTCCGAGTAATGAAGCAACAACAACGGACCACCCTAGAATCATGTAACGAGTGGGCCCGTTCCGGTCAACAAGTTTGCCCCAAATGAGAGAGCCAAGGCCTTGCATCAATACCATGACCAAGAGCACACCGCCAATTTCGGCTGAACCTAATCCCAGTGTATCGTCCAAAAACAATGGAACTCCCGCCTCAAGAGCCCCTGTGGCGATGGTCGTGATAGCCAATAATATCCCAACTCGAAGCAAGACTGGATCCGTGAAAAAAACCTTGACTGAAGCACCTCCAACGGAAGGCTCCTGTGCTTTTCCGATGGATGGGCCTGCGTAAAGGATTACAGGAACTACTGAAAACGTCACGAGAGCAAGGAAACCGAATGCTGACGCTTCTCCCCAAGCAAAGAGAACACCGCCGAAAACCGGGCCTAGCAGTCCTCCAATTGCGGCGATTCCGAGCAACTTCCCCGCTTGTTCTCCAAATCGTGTTGGCCAAAGTTGGGAGGCTGCGGCTAACCCTGCCGTCATGATTGTCGCCCCAGAAGCACCGTGAAGTAAACGAGCAAAGCACAGGGCAAGGAAAGGATGAGGCAACCATTCGTTGGTTGCCAGCAAGTAGACTCCGCTTGAAAGGGTCAGCAAGATGAGGCTGGTCAAAATTGTCGTCCCCGCACCGAATCGGTCCGTAATCCTCCCGGAGAGAGGGCCCATCAGAAACATAGGAACTGCCCACAAGGAGACGAGAAGTGTGGCTTGTGTAGCATTGATGTCAAACTGATTCTGCCAGGAAGGAAGAATGGGTACGATGAAAGCATAGCCGAGAAAGTTGACGAAAAACGCAGCGATTAAAGCACGAAATGCAACCTTCTGCCCCTTCTCTATAGAAGTCTTCATTCCTCTTCCTCCCTAGCAGGAAGAGCCTCCAACACATCACCAGTCAAAGTGAGAGCATCCTCAATTTGCGTAAGGAGCGTTATGTCAGAAACGGCACCAGGGCGCTTAAGCAATTTAAGCAAGTCATGAACGAGTTCTGTTGTGAGTTGAGTCATCACAAGTGCTTCTGGGTCGATGTAAGATTGAGAATCCTGTGTTAGGAGGGAAATAAATTCCGGCTCTTCGTCGAGGATACCGTCCATTTTTCCTTCTACCTGTGCAGCAATCTCTCGTGCTTGTTTATCGAGAATATCTTCCATTGACCCGCCAAGACCACCCTCTGAAGAGAGCTTGGGCTTTGCCCCTGCCGAGAGACTTGCCCCTTTACTAACGGAACGAAACGATGGACCTTTGACAGCTTCTTTTGATGATTGCTCTTGCAGACCTTCAGTGCCAAC
>JABJFP010000291.1 GCA_018662715.1 Methanobacteriota archaeon
AAATAGCGAATGGGGGCTCCCATTTCCGTAATCATATTCTTAAGAACTCCTTTGAAGATCTTTAAACGAAAGTTTATATTTTTGTCTTAAAGATACACCTTCTTATGCCAATTCCCCTTTTCAATTCCGTTGCTTCTTGGTTTCTTAAAAAACGCATCCATCAGATGGAGCTGTTTATGAAATATCCCAATGAAGTTCAGCAGGAATTATTGCATGGTCTTTTGAATATAGCCTCGAAAACAGAAACTGGAAAAATAAACGATTTTGAGTCCATTAAAAATTATACCGACTTTAAGAACCGACTGCCCATAGTAGGCTACGAGGATATCGTTCCTGAAATTGAACGTTGCAGAAAAGGTGCGCAAAATATTTTCTGGCCTACCCCCATAAAGTGGTTTGCTAAATCTAGTGGAACCACCAATGCCAAAAGTAAATACATTCCCATCAGTAATGAGTCATTAGAAGATTGTCATTACAAAGCGGGGAAAGACATGCTTTCGATTTATTACAACAATAATGAGGATGCGCAGATTTTGGCGGGTAAATGCCTGCGTTTGGGAGGGAGCAGTGAGTTGTATCAAAACACAAACAGTTATTTTGGGGATTTGTCAGCCATCATTATTGACAACCTTCCTTTTTGGGCAGAATTGGGCAGTACACCCAGTCAAAAAGTTTCCCTTATGTCGGAATGGGAAAGCAAAATGGAAGCCATCATTAACGAAACCTTAGAAGAAAAAGTCACCAGCCTGGCAGGTGTTCCCTCCTGGATGTTGGTATTGTTGCAAAATGTTTTGGAAAAAACACAAAAGGCAACCATTACAGAAGTATGGCCAATGGTAGAAGTTTACTTCCACGGAGGGGTTAGTTTCCATCCCTATCGCGAACAATTCAAAAAACTATTTCAAGGTACTGATCTCAACTTTTTTGAAATTTACAATGCCTCAGAAGGTTTTTTTGGAATGCAAGACCGCAATGATTCGCAAGAATTACTGCTGATGCTCGACTACGGTATTTTTTATGAGTTTATACCAATGGATCAAACGGATCGGGATGAAACCGAAGTCATACTCCCCCTCAGTGAGGTTGAATTAGGGAAAAACTATGCCATGGTCATCACTACCAATGCAGGTTTGTGGCGCTACAAGATCGGGGATACTGTAAAGTTTACTTGTTTGAGTCCCTACCGCATTCAAATCACAGGCAGGACAAAAAATCACATCAATGTCTTTGGAGAAGAATTGATGATTGAAAATGCAGAGGTGGCGCTCAGCAGAGCCTCCAAAAGCATGAATCTTGATATCGTGGACTATACTGCCGGACCAATTTTTATGGGAACCAACCAAAAAGGTGGGCATCAATGGCTGATCGAGTTTAAAAATCCCCCCAAAGACAGCAGTCAATTTATTGAACTTCTGGATCAATTTTTAAAGGAAGAAAATTCTGACTATGAGGCCAAAAGACATAAGAACATGACCCTGACACTTCCCAAGTTGGAGATTGCCAAGAAAAATCTGTTCTACAATTGGATGGCCAAAAAAAATAAATTGGGAGGGCAACATAAAGTCCCCAGACTTTCCAATAAAAGAGATGTCTTGGAAGAGTTACTGATGATAAACAGATCGTAATTTAGGAAACGACTTTCAATGCGGGCAGCTCTATCTTGGCCAGTCTTTGCTCCGCATATCCCTTGGTTACTTTCAAAGTCTTGACTTCCGATTCAGGCAATTCAAACATCGCATCGTTCAATACGGCCTCACACAAAGAGCGTAAACCTCTGGCACCCAACTTGTATTCCAAGGCTTTTTCCACTATAAAGTCCAATGCTCCTTGGGTGAAAGATAGTTCAATACCATCCATTTCAAACAATTGGACATATTGCTTTATCAAAGCATTTTTGGGAGTCGTCAATATGGTACTCAAAGTTTCTTTATCCAAGGGATTCATATAAGTCAACACCGGCAGTCTCCCGATGATTTCCGGTATCAATCCAAAAGACCTGATGTCACGCGGAGTAATGTATTGTAGAATGTTTTCTGAATCTACTTTTTTCAATTCCTTATTGGTATTGTAACCAATGGCTTGAAGATTCAAGCGATTGTTGATGGCGCGTTCGATGCCATCGAATGCTCCTCCAGCAATAAACAATATATTGGAAGTATCAACCTCGATAAACTTTTGATCGGGATGCTTTCTTCCTCCTTTGGGAGGCACGTTGACGGTGGTTCCCTCCAATAATTTAAGCAGGGCCTGTTGCACTCCTTCACCAGAGACGTCTCTGGTGATGGAAGGATTGTCGCCTTTACGGGCAATTTTGTCTATTTCGTCAATAAATACAATGCCGTATTGAGCCTTTTCTACATCGTAGTCCGCGGCTTGAAGCAAGCGGGTAAGGATGCTTTCTACATCTTCTCCCACATA
>JABJFP010000043.1 GCA_018662715.1 Methanobacteriota archaeon
ATTTCCTGTTAGTTTCAAATTGAGTTCCTTGCAGAGTGCGTGAAGTTCATCTCTGTTCATCATGTCCAAGTTATCCGTAGTGAGTTGCTTGGGGTCGTGATAAAGGTGGAGATACATGCGCTGGCGTCGTGCTTTAATTGAACCTGATTTCTTAATGCCAAAAACGCCTAACAGCTCTCCAAGTTCAGAGTTGGGGATTTCTTTGATTCCATCTTTTGAAAGGTCCCAATGTCCGAGGACAATGTTTTGAATCAATCGTGAACGCAAAGCCTCAACTGAACCTGCTTTTGACAAATTATGCTCGTGTGCAAGAGCCTTCAAATCGTCCAAACGGGCTTGATAAAGTCCGCCTAGAAGTTCTGACTTGTCCATTCCCCTGTCACCTACATCGGCTTTTGCCGCATTGAAAGCATATATGTCTTCTCTGTGAAGCGCAGGCGTGCAAGGCCATTATGAAGGCAAATCAATATGGCCGTAGCCATCAAGATTCGTCGTAATCCATCATCCTGAGGCTGGGCTCAGAAAATTCAGGAGGCATGCCAGGTATCGTGCGTTTCAATTCTTCATGATCGGTACTCATCATGGTTACAAGATTCAAAAATTCACGCAAGAGGTTGACCATTCCGATGTGGCTGTTTTCTGGAAGAACCACTCGCTCACATGCTGCAGTGATGCTTCCTGAGGGATTGAGGGTTTCAATCATTAATTCAACACGAGGACCACCTTTCACAGCTTTCCCGTAAGGGTTCAACATTGATTCTTGAGTTGACTCGTCGCCAATTCGTGTTGCCTCTCTCAATATTGTGGAGATTTTTCGTTGTTCAACGTGTACACCAACCCGTTCATGAAGAACTGGGTCAAGAGTGTCCATGATTGCATTTTCGAGGCGATATGCAAGGAATGCACTCGGGTCAAGCATGGCAGATATGTTGGAACCTACGAATCCCTTTCTCGCCACAAGTAGCGTGAATCCGTGAAGCGGAGGGGGAATAAACCGTTCTCGATTTTGGTCGCTATCATTCCTCTGCAGGCCAAGTGTATGTCGTCGTGACTTGAAGCGGTAGCCTGAATGGACGCTACGTGGAACGATGAAGCCCTGTATCTTATCTTCAATCCTGAGTTGTTCAAACCAAGGCCACCTGTCGTCTTCATCAAGTTGAGCGTATTCTTCAGCCATTCCAAGATGTTCCGCCATATCCTTGGACGTGAATATTGTCAAGTCATAGCGAAGTCTAAGCATTTGACGGTGAAGAAGTTCTGAATCACAGACTAATATTGAACGGCTTGGAAGATATTCTGGTTTGTCATCAGATACCAAAACCCAGGTGGGTTCTTTTCTAGAGAGTAGCCCAACGATGGCAAGCCCTTCGGTGTCATAATTTTCCCAATCAAATGCGCTCATTCCTAGAATGTCGCCAGTTCCATCTTTGAGACAATCAATGGCTACTTCCATGTGTGGGAGTTGTTTCATGATGAGGTCCTGTTTCTTTCCGTGAGTTTCAACGGCCCGTTCAACATGTTGCCGCACACCATCATACTTTGATGGGGTGGTGAGAACAACGAGACGCTCACTGTTTTCCATTCAATTACCTCGGTGAGGACAGGTCCTCGCAGGTCATGGGCGGGGACGATTGGTTAAGAAGCCCACCGGTGTGGAACACCTGTGCGAACGGATGTAGCGGGTCTCGCAGATTCGCTTGAAGATATGCGTCAAGAGGTTGACGCAGGACTTTCTTCTCTGATTCAAAATGAAATAAAATCCGGTGCTGGAGAAGTCGCCCGAGAAGCAGGGCAAGTCTTGTTGGCGGGTGGAAAGCGCCTCCGTCCACTCTTGATTCTCCTTGCTCATCGCCTCGCAGGGGGGACGGATGATGGGGAAGTGATGCCTCTAGCACTCGCCTTTGAACTCATACACACGGCAACCCTCGTTCATGACGATATCAATGACGAGGCAAACGAGCGAAGAGGAAAGCCAACCATTCACGCTCGGGCTGGACAGGCCAAAGCCGTCATTGCAGGAGATTGGCTTTTTGTCCAGGGATTCGGTCTTGGTGGCAGGTACAACGAATCAATTGTCACACTCATGGCTCGTTGCTGTGCAAACATCGCAGTGTCAGAGTTCCATCAACTTGACCACGTGTTGAATCTTGCAACAACTCCCGAAGATTACCTGAGTATCGTTCGTGGAAAAACAGCAGGACCCTTCGCTTCTGGCTGCCAAGCAGCTGGCCTCGTAGCAGGGCTTTCTGATGAAGATGCCAAGGCTCTTGAGCGCTTCGGAATGCAACTTGGTATTGCTTTCCAACTCGTTGACGACCTCCTTGATTTGCGTGGAGACGACCGCATGGGCAAACCCCGTGGAGCAGATGTTTACGAAGGGAAAATGACCCTTCCGCTGATTCACGCTCTAACACTATCACACGGCAGACATCGGGAACGCCTTGCAGAAATGATCGAATCGTTTGAAGACTCGAACTTTGATGAATTGATGCGACTTCTTGACCGATCTAGCAGTTTAGAGTACGCTGAGATTTTGGTTAGAACTCATCTTGAGCGGGCTCAAGCCGAACTTGACCGCTTTCCTCAAAGTGAGGCGAAAGAGATGATGCTTCTCATTACACAACTTGTTATGGAACGGCATGCGTGAGGTGAGTAGATGAGCGTTAAGAAAATTGAGCATCGTCAAGTCATCATCATCGGAGCGGGTCCAGCCGGTGCCGCCTGTGCTCAACGACTTGCAGAAAAAGGCCTTGATGTCCTCATTCTAGAGCGACGTTCCATCGTTGGCAATCCGGCACAATGTGGAGAATGTATCCCGAACTGGGGAGAAGTAATTGGGACATTCAAAAATTTGGATGACCATCAATGGCTGAAAGATTACTTCGATTTTCCGGAACGGCTTCGCCTCCACCGACTCGACAACATGAGAGTATTTCTCCCCTCAGGAAAATCATTCAATTTCGAACTGGATGCTTTCGCAGG
>JABJFP010000044.1 GCA_018662715.1 Methanobacteriota archaeon
ACTTCACTTTGTGGTGAGTTTCAGCCATGGCTTCAGTGTACGATGGTTCTTAGCAACACTGAATCCAAACTTCTCTTCGATGGCACGGTCAAGGAGCGTAAAGTCACCATCCATTGTCGCAACCAACACTGCACCGATTTCTGGAAGAGGTTGACTAGCAAGATGTGTTGCTAGCCGGTAGATGTCCAAGTCGGTTGCTTCGGGGTAAATATGCCGATTGTTCATCGTGGTCCTGTATGTTGGGCCGCGTGCCTGCTTCAATTCAGTAAGGTCAGCAAAGACATCGTCGTGCTTGAGGAGGAATTCAGTCAGTTCTTCGGATTCTGTTGGTAACTCTCCGAGCATTTCAGAAGTGGGCGTCCACGTATTGAACTCAGCAAGAATCTCGTCAACGAGTTTGAGAAGTACCGATTCACTGAGGGCATTCTCAAGCTTTTCCGAAGCGATCATAGCGCTCCTAAATCGGTAACTGATTCGGTTGTCCTTTGCGAACTGTTTCAATTCGCCGCGAACATCTTCGGGAATCATGAGGTGAAGTTGTTTTGCATTTGCATGATGGCGCAAAACATCGTGGAAACGGTTACTTCCAATCGTATTGAGGTTTGCTCCAAAGACCAACTCCATGTGTTCATACACCTTTTCTACGAGCGCGTCAACAAGAATGTTGGTATCAAGAATGACGAGTGGAGCCAATTTTAAATTGTGCAAAAAGCGGCGCTTTGAGGTGGGGATACTTTCCTTGTATTGTGAGAACAGGGTTTGCTCAACACCAGCCAAGCGCTGGCGGTCAGTGATTTTGAATTTCGTAGAGTTCTGAGCTCGTTCAAGGTACATAAGCCCCTCAAATGCTCCGTCCTCAGCAGCAGATTTTGCGATATCGTACACCTCGGTCATCGATGGTGAACTTGTCATCATTGCTTGACGGAATTGTTGCTCAGATTGGTTGCGTGAGCGGCGATTGTCCTTGCTGATGCGAGTGGAGGCTGCAGTAACACGACCAAGGAACGGGTCTGGCGGGAGTACGTGCGCCTTTTCATAGGGGTAATTTCGCAAAAGGTCCAATTCTTCTTCAAGATAGATTGTTCGCGATTTCTGGATGATGTTCCCTTCAACATCTTCTTCTTCGTACGTTTGCTTGCGTTGAACAAAGCGACGGATCAAACGAGTCGCCCCGTCGGTGTCGGTAAGCGCAGTATGGCATACGTTGAGATAGAGTTTGAACCGTTCAGTTATGGCTGCTTTTAGTGCTGGGACCTTATTGAGCAGACTAATTGCCTCGTCCCATTGTTTAGCGTGGGCGTAATGAATCAATGATTTTCTGTAAAGGGTGATGGGAAGAGCAAGAATTGAATCATCGTCTTCACCGTTGGTTTCGCCGTCTGCTTCTTTGCTCGCAACACCAGTGAACAACTCGGCCGCCCTAGAGTATTCCCGAGCGGAATTTAATTCATCGCCATTTGATGCAAAGAGAGCTGCGCGAGCAAGAGGTGCCCAGGGTGAGCGTGGGTTTGCTTGTTGATACCAATCCACAAATTGTGGAAGGCCAAGGTCATGGTCCAAAGCGAGATAAGAGAACGAGGGGATCAGGCGTACTGGGAGAGTTTCTTCGGTAATCAAAGCGTCAACTGCTACTGCATCATCGGGCTTTGCAAGCCCGATATGATAGGTTTGCAAGAAACCGTTCATCGTCAACGTCAACAGAATGACCTCGAAGAGCCTGTGTTCAATATGTGAAAGTTCCAATTCGTCAAGGCTGCTACGCATCTTGTTGATGTTGGTGAGGCTCACAACGCCACCGCTGCCGTTCTGTGACAGGGCTGCTTTGATTGGAGAATAGGCTTTGAGGGCTGTTTTGTTGAGAACTTCAACAACTTCGGGAGTTTCCTTGTAAATTCCTTCGAGCAGCAAAAGGAGATGCTCGGCGACTGGACTGAACACTTGAGGCACTTCTGCGCCGTGAATGGCTTGGAGGGCTTGTTGTCGGCATTGCTTGAGTTTCTCACCCATGGTAACGGATTGGTGAGCAGTCGTCACATGAGATACAAAGAGAGCCTCATACGGATGAGTTAGAGGAAGCATTTCGTCTTGAGAGAATACTTGGCAGAGGCGTTCGAGGTCCAGCGCGCCCATCAACAATTCAATGATGGGTGATTTGGCTTCCTCCCAAGAGGTCCCTTGTTGGTCGCATAGACGCTGAGCTACCGCGGTTCTAACTTGATTGGAAAGACCCTCATACTTGACCATCGTGAACCAAGAGCCGTCGTCTAAATCATCAACATGGCTCATCAACCAATCTTCTGCATCTTGGCTTTTGAGGGAAACGATAAGCGGAAGAAGTTCTGAAACATCTGACGATGCATCAAGACTGAGCCCTTGCAGAACCTCAATTGCTTCCTTGTCCTTCTTTTCGTTGTGGAGTGCCTTCAGTTGCCACCATGTCAACCGGTCAACTGAATCAGTGATTTCTGCTTCACCTAACAGATTCAAACCTTCGGAGAGTTGCTTCGAGCTTAGGTTCTCTGCTGAAGCAGGGGCTTGTGACCAAGCCAGGCGGCGGCGAGCGAGTGTCAAGGCGTCATCGGCGGTGAGTGCAAGGATGGCCTTCCAATCAGATACCGTCCCGTTGCGTAGCATCTCCAGGTCCTGGAGGGCCTCTGTGAGGTCTTTATTCGCAGTGGTACATGCTTTGAGAGTTGCTTTACCCAACGATGTTCCAGAATGAATTGAAAGGTGAAGGCTAACAAAAGCCAAGGTCCCTTTGAGAGCCATGAGGTGTGCGTCGGGCTGAATCGGGCGCCCTCCCGAAAGTTGATTGATCACTTTTTGCAAAGCAACCTTGGTTTCAGCATCATCTGCTGCATTGATGGCCAATTGAAGAACAGCGGTAAGAGATTCTGAGTCCGAGGGGTCAATTCGAAACACCTCAGAGTCAATGGATTTCTTAGCCGATTTCTTGGCAGCCTTACCTTTGGGGAAGGCTAAGAATTGTGCAAGAAGGGTCGTTTTCTCAGCAATGGTATGCCAAACGGGATGAACGCCCTTTGCCATACAAACTTCTCGCAATTTTGTTTCTTCACTGTCCCACGCTTCGTCCCAAGAATCAGCGTCCAGTTGTTTGTGGATAAGAAGCGCAGCGAGTTGAAATGCCGTTGAAAACGGTTGGTCGGCGATGATTGCATCGGGCTTTGGAAGCCAGTCCATATGGGATGAACCGCTGCTACGACCGCTACGACGCATGCGCCCACGTTGTCGGGGCATGGAAGGTCGGCGGGAAGGTGAAGCGTCATCATCATCTTCTGCCGCTGGAGGCTCTGCTTCATGGGCGGCAAACACGAGAATTGAACGAAGGGGTTTGTCAAGCATCTGCCAAGCCGCTTCTTTGTTCATTGTGGCGACTTTGACGTTGTTTGACATCGGTTTGGAAAATGCCGCTTTGAGGCAGGTTTCCATGTACGATTCCTCCAACAGCGAGCCCCCTAGGGTTTGGGGCCTATACGCGCCGCTTTGAATGCACCGATGCTGATGTTTGGGTTATAGGCCTAGAAGGAACACATAGTTCAATGAACAAAAACCTCTACGGAGGAGCGAGGAGCATCATGGAACTTGTCCCAATGATTGCACTTTTACTCCATCCATTGCTAGCCAGTGGCTTGGTTGTATGGATATGGTGGCAGTATTCTTGGCGCAAGAAATCATACGAATTGAAAGGTGAATCAAGGGCGCAGTATCTTGAACGTCACGAACGCAATGGTGAACGGCTGCTATGGGCCACAGGCTTTGTTATCCTCGTTGCGTTCACGGGAAGAGCGGTGAGCGGCTGGTATTCAGACGGGGATTTCACATCCAATCTACTCCCTCAAAGTCTTCATGGCTTTATGGGACCTGTTGGCTTTGTTCTCATGGTCGTTCTCACACGAATGGGAAGAGAAGCCCGAGATAAACGAAAGGCTGGTGAATCATTCGCAACAGCCAAACTCAAGCACGGACGTGCGGCAGACATCATCATCTATCTTGTTTTCATTCACGCTTTCTTAGGATTCATCTACACCTTTGACGTGCTATCGGGTGTGTAACCCCAAAACGCCGATTCATATACACCTTGTTTTTCGCCGAAACATGGAAGGCGCAACCGACCCCAAAATGCTGGAAGACCGGCTATTTTACAAAATGGGATTGCTTATCCACGACCGAAGAAAGTTGATGATGGCTTTCGGCCTTGCCTCGTGTATTTTGATGGGCAGCCTCATCACAATCGGAGCAGATTGGGCTGAAGGATTTGGAGAAGATGATGTTGAATCCATCAATGCCGGAAGACTCATTTCAGAACGCTTTGCTACCGATGAGGATGATGGTGGTCCATCCTTCCGATACGTCGTGTTCCACCCAAGCCTCAATGATACTTCTTCGGAGTGGCAAGATGCAGTCAGGGAAGCGCTCTCTACATTTGAGAACCATCCTGAAGCGACGATTGAATACTCTTGGGACGTGGATGACGTCGACCGTGATGATGTCGTTGCACAGGACGAAGATGGACATTACGCCATCAACAAAGTGACCTTTAGCACGGACCGGAAGGAAGCAAAACTTTTGGTCACTGAGCTGCATGATTCTATTGATTTGGACAGCGATTTCGACGGATGGATGACCGATGGTATCTTTGTGGAGTGGACCTTCGATGACCGAATCAAAAAGGACCTCATCAAAGCAGAAGTTGTCGCTGGACCCCTTACGCTTCTCATCCTAGGATTGATCTTCGGTTCAGTCATTGCCGCCCTCTTGCCAATGGGGGTGGGTGGAGGTACTTTGGTGGCCGCAGTCGGAATGACGATCTGGTTATCCAATGTAACAGACGTGACCGTTTATGCCACCAACATTGTCTCCCTTATCGGCATCGGTGTCTCCATTGATTATTCGTTATTCTTAGTGAACCGTTTCCGGGAAGAATTGGACCGTGGCCACGATGTTCGAACGGCGACCGCTATGAGTTGTGCTACTGCTGGAAAAGCAGTGTTCTATTCTGGTATAACCGTCGCAATCGGACTCATGGGGATGTTGTTTTTCACCAACACTTCGCTGCCATCACTGGGGATCGGTGGAACCATCGCAGTCACCATTGCCATGATTTACTCAACCATCGTGCTGCCAGCAGTTATGGCTGCTCTTGGACCACGAATTAACAACTTCAAAATCCCCTATGCACTTGACATGCGAGCAAAGGACGATGGGATTTGGGCAAAGATTGCTAAGAAGGTCATGGACCGACCTTGGGCCGTCCTCATCCCCACCTTGATCTTGCTTATTGGTGCAGGACTACCCTTTGCTTACGCTGAATTTTCACTGTCCTCTTGGAAGGCCTTGCCGCCCGATGATGAATCCCGCCAAGGCATGGAACTGATTGACGAATTGTGGCCAGACCAAGCCGCAAATTCAATCTTCATCGTCATTGAAACCGATGGCGCAGACCCCCTTTCCGAGGTTAATCTGAGGGCTCAACACGCTTACGTTTTGGAACTACTCAACGATTCAAGAGTCTCTGGAGGAATTGGCGTTGCACTGCCCTCTCCTGGAATGACTGCTGATGAGGTCGTCCAATTCTGGGCCGCGCCCGACGAGGTGCTGCCTGAAGAGCAGCAAGCAATTCGTTTCAGCCTCCGACAAGCCTTCGTTGGAGACAACGCAACGATGATGTCCATACAACTCGTTGGAGCCCAAACTAATGTTGACTCACGGGAAACGGTCGAAGACATCCGGGAAGACCGAGAGGATTTACTCAGCGAAATGACCGGAGAAAACGACCAACTCCTCGTTGCGGGGTTCGCAGCATACAATGCTGACAATTTAGAAGCGATTGCAGACAATCTCCCCAGAGCGCTGGCCTTCATTCTTATCGCTACGTGCCTCCTGATCTTTTTGCAAGTACGGTCTGTCGTCATCCCAATCAAGGCAATAGCGATGAACATCCTCTCCATCTCAGCCTCCTTTGGTATGCTCGTATGGGTATTCCAGTGGGGCTATGGTGCAGAACTTCTGAACTTCACACCCCAACCCATTGACTCGGGGAACCCCGTCATCATGTTCTGTATCGTCTTTGGATTATCTATGGATTATGAAGTCCTGATGCTCTCTCGTATTCATGAAGAGTGGGAGCGTACGGGAGACAACACCCTCGCTGTTGCAAACGGCCTGCAGAAAACCGGTGGCCTCATCACAGGAGCTGCTGCCATCATGGTTGTCGTGTTCAGCGCCTTTGGGCTCTCTTCAGTCATTATCCTGAAACAAATTGGGCTAGGACTGGCCCTTGCGATTCTCATTGATGCAACGCTCGTCCGGGCACTCGTCGTACCATCTACCATGCGCCTTATGGGCAAATGGAATTGGTGGGCTCCAGCGTTCATGAGAGGGAAAAAATCCGCTGTAGGAAGGGATTCCTCTGAAGATGAA
>JABJFP010000045.1 GCA_018662715.1 Methanobacteriota archaeon
GTGCCTTTCGAAGGTGATGGCGGCCAATTCTGGTCTGTTGGTGACGGTGTTACCATCCAAGAGAGCGGACAAGACCTCTGCTCCACTTCGTGTACCATTGACGTTACCATCACGGACACCCGTGAAGGAACTGTCATTGACTACACCAACAACGTTCAAGCAGAATGAGACCAACCGTGAAATTCGATACTCGTACTGCCCTTGATTTCTTTAATGGCGGGCGACTGGCGTAGGCATGGGCGAAGCAAGCCAGCTTGTTCCGGTGCTGAACAAAGAAGACGGAACGCCGTTCAAAACGGCAATCCTAATTCCTACGATCAACAACGCAGATGAACTTGATATCGTCCTCGGGCGACTCGGCAAACAGACCTATCCGCACTTTGAAATCATCATTTCTGATTCAAAATCAAAGGACCACACCAGAGATGTGTGTGAAAAGCACGGTGCAACTTGGATTGAAGACCCGTCCCGAAACCGTGCAGATGCATGCAACTTCGCACTTAATCAGATGGACCATGATTTGGTTCTCTTTACCGATGACGACACGGTTCCGCCTCTCGATTGGGTCGAAAAATTGATCCGCTGGTTTGACAATCCCGAAGTCGGTGCGGTAGGAGGGCCAAACTTTGCTCCTGATGACGACCCATTTGGTGCAAAATGCGCTGACGTCGCCTTCTGTACGAAATTCATGACCGCTGGAACCCGCTATGGCGCCCAACCCAAAGGTGAACTCGTCCCCATCACGCACAATCCCGGCGTCAATTGCGCTCACCGAATGGCGAATTTAAGAGAAGTCGGTTTCTTTGAGGAGGGCTGTATTGGAGCAGAAGATGTTGTACTGGATGCAAAGATTCAGCGAGCCGGCCACAAACTCTTCATCGACCCGTCCAATGTTATGCCACATCGTCGCCGACGCCCGTTCAAACCGTACATGAAGCAGATGCGTAACTACGGCTATACTCGTATGGTTGCCAACAAGCGCTGGCCGGAAATCTCTGCTTGGTCACACACCGCTATCGGATTCTTCCCCGCCATCGTCGCCGCAGCACTTCTCGCCATGCTCTTTGGAGCAGCCACTGGCGGAGCAGAGGCAGACTTGTGGTTTTCTTTGGGTGGAGCGTGGGACATCTCTCGCGTCGCCTTCCACATCCCGCTGGGCTTAATTTGCCTCTACATCGGAATATCATGGCTGGGAGCCGCTATCGGCACTTCACCTCACCGCTCAGTTGGAACGGTCTTCCTTGCTCCGCTCTTTGTGTTCCTCGCTCAGTGGGCATACGGCCAGGGCGTCATCAAGGCATGGCGTGAAATCCGCCGCACTGGCGGGCGAGCAGGCGAAGGCGCACAAATCGATGACCGTGTTCGGACGGCCTGAGCATCTCGCTAAAGGACAACGACTGGTGAAACCTTAGCCACTATCTTGGTTGAAAGGAGAACCTCTATTTGTTGAACAGATGGTTTCGCTACTATGGGCAGGGCATCAATCGCTGAACGCATATCTGCTCTTGACACTCCTGATGAACGTGATGATGTTGAAGCCATATGGCACTCTGTACGCCCACTTTTGATCCTCGCTCGCATCGTCTTGGTCCTCCTCATTATCCTGGTAGGAGAGATGTTTGACGACACATACATCAAAGGGTTCACAGTTGGAATTTGGGCGCTGATTGTAGGGATTCCACTCTTTGTTTTGATGTCACTCGGCCTTCTGTTTGGAGACCGTTTCAACATAGACGAAGAAGAAGAAAACACGCTGTAGATTTAATCTATTGAGACGAACAGTGAAATAATCACGACTGATGTAAGCCACCATGCGTAAGCACGGGTTTGCACTTCTCCTCGTGTTTTTACTGACGAGCGCTGTCTTTGCCCCTGTTGACGGATACAAGACTGGAAAATACAATTCGTCGTCAGGATGCAGTTGTCATACCTCTTCCAGCACCTTAACTCCAACACTTTCTGGTCAGCCCGTAGAATATACTCCTGGCGCAACATACACTCTTTCTATTGGAATTTCAACAACCCATAACGGAGGAGGATTCTCACTTGAAACATCGGATGGAACCTTCTCCAATCCCGCCTCAAACACTCAGGTCCTCACAGATGGCTCATCGGCAACTCACACCACGTGGACCGACACATCGTGGGGCGTTGATTGGACTGCGCCCTCTGCTGGCACCGGATCTGTAACGCTCTCACTTGCCGTATTAGGGGCCAACGGACAACAAAACAAAGGAGGGGATGCTGTTGGAACCTCAAGTTATTCTATTGCTGAAGTACCCTCAACAAATACCCCACCTACTCTATCGAATCTTGCTGTTTCACCCTTGAGTCCATTGACTTCGGATACGTTAGTCGCATCCTACATCTTCAACGACCCCGACGGAGATACTGAAAGCGGCTCAACTTTTTCATGGAGACTCAATGGAACTCTCGTACCCTCAATCACCGGACCTGAAGTTTCCTCCTTACAAACCACTAAACATCAATCTTGGACCGTTGAAGTGACGCCATCCGACGGCACCGATTCCGGCCAATCCGTCATGTCACCCTCCACAACCATTCTGAACACACTGCCATCAGTGTCAACTCCAGTCGTCTCAACTCAAACGCCTAGTGACAGCATGGACATCACCTATACTTCGCAAATCAGCGATGCTGATGGCGATGATTTGGCTGCTGAAAACCAATGGATTCTCAACGGTGCTGCGGTAACTGAACTGAACAATGCAACAACACTCCCTTCTGTAGCTACACGAGACGGGGATGTCTGGCAAGTTCGTGTTCGGGCAGATGATGGCGAAGGGACGTCTGCATGGATGACCTCAGAAGACATCATCGTTGGGACGGCAACAAATACTCCTCCGGTATCAAGCAATGTCCAACTTACTGGCAGTGACCCCTTCTACACAACGGATGCTCTTTCCATGTCGTGGGATGAATTCGACGAGAATGGAGATGCAATCACTCAACGTTCCGTTCGCTGGCTACGTGACGGTCTTGCTTACACACAAGCAGACGAACTTGTAACCCTCCCCAGCACCATGACAACGAAGGGCGAATCATGGATTGGTGAAGTTCGCTTGTTTGACGGCACATCTTGGTCGTCTTGGGCATCTTCGTCTCCGGTAACCATCGCAAACACTCCTCCAGCAATTATCGGAGTAAATCTCACTTCGCCCACGTTCACGGTTGATGACGGATTTGAATTGACTTACGAAGCACTAGACGATGATGGAGATACCATCGAGGTCGTTGAGGTTACTTGGAAACGTAATGGAATTCCACTGGAAGGAGAAAC
>JABJFP010000046.1 GCA_018662715.1 Methanobacteriota archaeon
CAGAAAATGAATCTGAGGCGAAGGCTATGAGTACAACCTGTGCGGAGAAACAATACATGGAGGGTGCGGATGGTCCTGCAAATCAGCCAGTCAAGATTGGCTGGGTCACTGTTAGAAAAATTAGTGATTTGTGTTCAACTACTGTGCTTTCTCTTGCGGCAGGCATATGTGAAGCAGGCCATGACCTGACAATATTGAATCCAGACGAACACATGCCCATGCAGGACCACAGTTGGAACCATCAATACCTAAAACAATCCAAATTTCGAGGCGCACAAGCCTCGAGTATTGTCAAATCTGCGATGAAGTGGTTTGATGGCCATAAGAATCCAGAGTTCGATTTGATTCTACTGGACTGGCAGTTGGCCCGAAAACTAGTACCCTTTCTCTTTGATAGAAATTATCGAATCATGTTGGTAGACCGTTCACCTCCTGCAGACATATCTATACTCGGAAGGTTACAATGGAGACATTGGAAATACGCCTGGAGATGTGTGGCAGAAGGTATTGTATCCCAAGGATGTGTTGTTTCAGAAGCTCATAGTGAATTTGTTCAGAAATATTTTACTGGAATTTCCAATCGAATTCACATCATTCCCGCTGGCGTAGATACTAGTAGATTCAAGCCTGGAAAAAAACCGAACCTAGATGATGAAGTTCGATTGTTCTATCACGGCCGTCTTGATCAGCATAGAGGAGTTTTGGCGTTACCAATGTTGGCACAAAAGTTGCAAAACGATGGAATAAACGCAAAATTAACTTTAATCGGAGAAGGAGATGCTTTGAGTAAGCTGAACAGAATGTCGCTTGAAACTTCATGGTTACATGTGCACGGAAAAATGGAACAAAGCCATCTAGCACCAATACTGAACACACAACACATCGGTCTTCTCCCCATGCCTGAAAACAGGGTATGGGCGTTAGCAAGCCCATTAAAACGTAGTGAATATCTCGCATCCGGGCTGCTAATTCTTGGGTTAAAACATAGAGGGCATGTTCTAGATCATGTAGAACCATCATGGTTTCAGCTCATTCTCCAGCATGATTTTCATGAACTTGCTGTTGAGTGGGTTAAATCGTTGAATGATAGCAAATTCGAGAAAGGAAGCCAAAACGCACGAACTTACGCAATAAATCATTGCTCATGGAGCTACAGTACAACAGAATTCAATTCTGCCATTCAAGAAGCCATCAAAGAGGCATAACACTCATCCCAACGATTGGAAACTTCACCAATGTCGTATTCAGAAGAGTCAAATGACACCTTTTTTGGAACACTTATGAGATCTGAGATCGTTTCGGCCCACTCTAAAACTGAAGGGCCTGAGCGGATCACTTCATCCGGTAATGATGACAAATGGGATGAGGCGATAACTGGTAACCCACTCGCTAGAGCTTCTATGACAACCATTGGTTGGCCCTCATGCTCAGATGGGAGTAATAACACTGTTGCCTTTTGTAAGATCTTATGTTTCTCTTCTTCAGTTACCCATCCTCGAGCATCAATCCAATCTTTTGAGGATGTCTCTACCCCTGACATGGTCAATCTCAATTTCGGATGATTTTCCTTAAGGAAAATAGCAACCTTTTCAGCAAAAGCATGGCCTTTTACAGGGTCATTCCTACCGAGTAAAACTAAATGACAATCGTCTCTTTCACCATCGCTTGGTGAAAAGTTCGGATGAAGCGGATTAGAAACTGACAAAAGAGGGCCCAAGTTTGCCTCAAGCCGTTCTTTCCACTCCGGACTTAATACAACCGCTTGGGTTCTTGAATGAGAAAGTTGTTTTCGTAAGGAATTGCTTCTATTACTGGATGGGGCTCCCAACCAAGAGTCAAATTTTCCAGAGTGGACATGAACAACACACGCCATGTTCTGCTTTTGAGCATATGAGAGAAACCTGGCCTTTCTTCGCCACGACCAATCTGCTGCAGTATGAAGGTGGACGACGTCCGGTCTCTCCTCAGCAGAACGACAGCGGCGAATCAATTCTTTTCTCGCTCTCCTGTAAGCCTTCCACTTCGCCCAAGGAGAGCCAACAACGTGAGAGGAAAGCAAGTCCGCTTCCCAACCTTCAGGGGGATACTCAGCCAGCGTTCGCATAACATTCGCCATGCCTCCTGGCGTATCGCAAGGACCGATATGAAGGACCTTTGGCATGGTTTGCCCAGTCGGTCATCGGATGAAGACCTAACGGCTCCAAATACCGTGAAGAAACCAATAAAGAAGGGGAGATATCAAGGGCAAAGGTGCATTCAAGCCATCATGGTCGTCATACCAGCCGTCGTTGAAGGCGTTGCTTTACTGGCCGCCATCGTACCGTTCGGATTGCACCGATGGAACATGCACAAATGGACGGTTGCGCATTCACAAACACACGTCCCTCAACCCTCTGAAGAGGAACTACCGCTCACGGTACTCTTGCCGGTCTGGAACGAAGCGAGAATCATTGAGAAAAAACTTGATGATTTGGCCAAACAGTCGGTTTCCTTCTCGCTCCTTCTCATCGATTCGGCCTCGGATGATAGAACCGTTGAGTTAGCGAAGAAATGGCTTCAGGAACATCCTCACGCATTTACAACGTCAGAAGTATTGGTTATGGGCCAGCGTGAAGGGAAAACTTCAGCAGTCATCCGTGCACTCAATCACCTCAATCAAAATGCGAACGATGGTCTGGTCTGCATGACTGACGCAGATGCCCGACTTGGCAGAGGAGTTCTAAGACGATTGATGGATTGGTTTTCTGACCCTATGATCGGTGCAGTGGGGGCTCTACCGCAGAGAACGAACGCTAGGGAAGAGGAACTTGGACACCGAGCAATGTGGGAAAACATGCGCGTTTCAGAGTCCTACGTAGATAGTACGCCCTTTTTGGAAGGTTCATGCATGATGTGGCGGAAAAAGACGCTACCCGTTGAGGAACTCAACCCGACTGCAAATGCAGACGATGCGCAAATCGCTACTGCAATTCGCTGCCAGGGATGGCGGGTCATCGTTGATGACCAAGCTGTGTTTTACGATGCTGCTCCCGAACTACCAAGCGAGCAACGTCGACAAAAGATACGAAGGGCTCAGGGGCTTCAACGCCTGTTGGTTCGAAGGAGAAAGGATGGGACGGGTAAACGTCATGGGGTATTTAGTAAAATTATCAAGCGCCAGTTTCACTTTCACATTACTGCCCCATTAGCCGTTGGTATCGCTTCACTCAGTGCTGTGCTTCGTTGGGGCTTTATCGGCCTTTACGGCTGGCCTGCTACCTTCACGCTCGCAAATTCACTCCACATGGGTCTGTGCACCATGGAAGCCGTCTTGCTTGGATTGTGGTGGCGTGCTCGCAGTGGAAAAACCTCGGGGCCTCTTTCATTGCTTGGCCAATGGCTCTCAAGCATGGAACTGCTCATGCGTTCACTGGTTACATCTGCTCGTGGACGTTCTTTGCACATGTGGCAGCAACACACCGATGTTAGAGAAACGATGGTTGCTGAATTTGAAAATTAAAAAAGGCCTCCTCGCCGACCGAAGTCAACGAGGAGGCGATGTTCACGTTTGTGATCAAACGTGGAAAGTGTCCTTACAGTTGCCCTAAGGGCTTAGACCAGCTTCAAGCTTGGTCTGCTTCTGCTTGAACGTTGTTGGTGTTGTCAATGACAGTTCCTTCACGGGTGTCCGTGATGGTAACGTCAATGGTACACGAAGTGGAGCAGAGGTCTTGTCCGCTCTCTTGGATGGTAACACCGTCACCAACAGACCAGAATTGGCCGCCATCACCTTCGAAAGGCAC
>JABJFP010000047.1 GCA_018662715.1 Methanobacteriota archaeon
CACCTTTTCATCCTCCCTTAATCTCAGTTCCTTTGGTACTATCCAATTCTCGCTAAAATATAATCTTTTAATTAATCAGGCAGTCATTGGTGGAAATTACATTCGTAGGGTACCGTTATGCTCGTATGTGAACACAAGGGGGTTGAGGAGACGCCCTCACGAATACATGAAATCAAATTATCCACTTCTTGTTAAATCATGGTTATCATGAGAAGCGAGTGTACGGGCTGTCAAACGGGCTAAACAGTCCGAAAAATGGTTTAATTTGATAACGGAGGTGTCCTGTGGTACCTTTATGAGCAGGAACGAGAAACCTTCTGAGACGTTTCAAAATCGGCCGATACGAAATTTCTTCAAACTCGTTCCCATACTCGAATGGTTCTACCCCATTGACCATCGCCGTTTGTGGAAAGATGCTTACAACGAAGCCTATCCGAGCGGAAAAACGCTCAAGGAGAGCTACAAAGCAGTATGGGAAGTCAATACTCTGGCAGCGGTTTTGGTCCTGGCGATGAATGCATCTTTGTTCTTCAATCTGCTAACAGGAGAATCCAAAGACTTCTACTGGGCCTCTACTCCCTACACGAGTTTGGCTTGGTGGACCATGATTATGGGGGGTGTCATCGTCGTCATCAATTTCGTTCACCTCAACTGTCTCCTGGTGGTTCACGGCGTATATTCGGCGGTGGACGATGACAACTTTCGGGCCATCGTCAGTGCGAGAGGGCCAACTGGCCGTTTGGCAATGATACCCGATTATCTCGTGGTCTGTTCTATGTATGGAATGGCGATGTGGTGGTGCATGCTTCTTCTCGTACACATCAAAACCATCGTTGGTTCAGCCATAATTATCGGTCTATTGTTGGCGATCGTGACGTTTTTGGTATCGTACTCGAGTTATGCGGCTCGTATCATTTACCACAGCGGGGCACACAAACCAGAGAGTATTTTCCAAGAAATCGCCCCCGACAATCTCCCACAAACCCACGTAGAATTGGGCGAGGCCATCATGCAGCGAGCGTTGAGCGATATGCAACAAACGATGGAACCGCTTAACATCGGGTCTCAAATCAAGAAAGACCTCGAGAATACCGAAGGATGGACGCAAACGAAAAGCGATCCATAACTCTGAATCTAAACCGGTAAATTCCATAATATCATCAAGAAACCGAACCAAAGAAGCAAACTCATTCCGAGGGTTTTGAGATTTCTGAGCCAATTACGAGTCGGTTGTGATGGAGACCAATCTGCACTCTGGTTTCCGAGGAATTGAAACACATTGTTGACGATTAAGAGAATGATGGCATAGGTGAAGATGGCATACCCCCAGGCGAGCCAAATGAAAATTTCCCAACCGTTTGGGGCCACACCCGGAAAATGTTCCAACAAGGGTGTGAAAATAACACTCGACGAACAAAACAACAAAAAAAACCCAAAATAGTTCATGCCTCTTCTGTCGGCTTTTCTCGGGTGTTTACCTTCATTCTCATCAGCACTCATGAGTTGAATTTATCCATATTTCAAATATAGTTATCACCGGCATTTACTTGAATTCACGTCTATCTTCCGAAGACCATAGGTTCCATTCAGTACATCCTTGGAAGAGATGTTGAGCCCATAAGGGCTCTCTATGGGTCATGCTCGTCGTTAGCGTGGGGCTGTGAGATAAACCAAAGAAGGGGACCTTTCTCAACCGTTCATGCCCGCCATCAACCTGGCAAAGAAATTGAACGCCTTCAATGACCGCTGGAGCCCCCGAGTGGTTGCAGAAATGAATGACTACCAGTTCAAGTTGGCCAAACTTGAAGGCGAGTTTGTGTGGCACAATCATGAGGATACCGATGAGGTATTTATCGTCGTCAAAGGCTCAATGGATATCGAAATGGAGCATGAAACTGTTCACCTTTCTGAAGGCGAAATGTATGTTGTACCCAAAGGCATGATGCACAAACCCTACGCAGAAACCGAGTGCCACGTCATGCTGGTTGAACCGCGTGGCGTCGTCAATACCGGCGATGCAGGTGGAGAATTAACCGCTGAGAATGATGTTTGGGTGTGAGACCAATGGGCAAGCCACTGATCGATGAGGACATTCGCACTGCGCAAACCCTCCCCTCGGCATGGTACACGGAAGTGGAGCACTTCAATCGCCTCAAATCGGTGTTCTCAGGCTGGCAATTCGCCGCCCACAAATCTGATTTCGGCGCCAACAACGTGTTGCCGGTCGAACATTATGAGGCCATCACCAGCGAATCGGTGGTGCTGCTCAAAGGCGATAAAACAGCATGTCACTCCAATGTTTGCACCCACCGGGGCATGCGTGTGGCCTTGGATTCCTGCACTGCGAAAACCCTGCAGTGCAGGTACCACGGACGGACGTTCAACTTGGATGGAACACTGAAGCACATGCCGGAATTCAAAGAGGCAATTGGATTTCCGGCAGCGAACGACAACTTGGCTGAATTTCCGCTTCAACAGTGGATGGGAATGTATTTTACTGCGCTTGATGATTCTCCTCGACTTCCTTGGGCGGCGCTTCAAGACCGGCTTGGGTTCCTCAACGCAGAGGAGTTCACCCACGATTCATCTCGCGACCGAGACCACACGATTGAGGCCAACTGGATGCTCTACGTTGACAACTACCTCGAGGGTTTTCACATCCCTTATGTCCATCCCGAACTGAATCAGGCGCTCGACTACGAAGGCTACACAACCGAGACCTTTGAAGGCGGTGTGATGCAAATTGGAAAGGCTATGGAGGGCGATGTCAAGTTTGACCTTCCTGACGGCCATCCGGATGCTGGCCAAGACATTGCGGCCTACTACCTGTGGCTGTTTCCCAACATGATGTTCAACTTCTACCCCTGGGGGCTTTCACTCAATGTGGTAATTCCTGTATCTCCAACCCAAACAAGGGTGCTCTACCGGGGCTATGTCCGGGATGCTGACCTTGCAAGCGAAGGTGCGGGTTCACTGCTCGACACGGTTGAGGAACAGGACCAATGGGTCATTGAGTTGGTGCAACGTGGGATGGCTTCTTCTGTTTACGACCGTGGCAGATATTCTCCAACGAGAGAACAAGGCGTGCATCATTTCCATCGGATGCTGGATGAACTGGTTGATGAGAACCAATGAGTTCGGTGTGTCCTCAACCGCACTAGCTCATTGTGTCCATCGTTCCCAAGACCCAGAAACACGGTTACGAATGAACCAATTCCCACTTCCTGAAGGGAGTTCAAGATACTCGTATCCATCCTCTGAAACATCACCCTTGACATCATCACTGGGGACGGTGTCAACAGCTATGCCCTCTTCCTCAAAGGGGTCACTTGAGGTTTGGTCCATTGCTACCTTTTCGTTCAGCAAGGCCATTCGCTCATCGGTGCCAAGGGCATCGGACAATCCAAAGTAGACGTCGTTGTGAGCGATGTGTTCCAACTCATCAGGATTGGTTTTCATCAACTCATCAATAATTCGGAAGAGTTTCACCCTCGTATCGTCCTTGATTTGATTATTGGTGTACCTTGCCGTCAAATCCGCTTTCAGGTCAAGAAGTTCCTGATTGAGTTCCTCTGGGTTACTGAAGTAAGCCTGGACAACGGATTGCAGGTAGGTAAGTTCGTTTTCTTCTTCCTTTGACAACTTTGAATTGCGCCGTAGGACCTGAACCCAACGGAAGGTATCAGGAAGTAACGAAGCGACCATATTGGTTTGTAGCAAGGAGAAGATTGCGAGTAAAATAGCACCCATACCAACGGTTTGAGCGATATCACCCGACATGAATCCATCGCTTTGGGTTTGAGCTTGGGGTTCTGGTTCAGCGATGACTTCACAACCCAATGAATTCACAAGAACACCAGGAAGAGAGTTTGGACACATATCATCCTCGTCAAGAACACCATCATCATCGGTGTCTAACTCAACAACTTCTTCCACCTCAAACATGTTGGGAATACCATCGCCATCATCATCTACGCAGCCGAGGAAGCCAGAAGCACTTGAGTTTCCATTTGCTTCCGGGCAATAATCTGCCAAAACCGCGCCTTGGACATATTCACCAATGCCCATGCTGATGCGAGTTTGGTTCCACGAGGCATTGCCCCAGTTGTCACCGTAGCCATCACCATCAAGGTCGGACCATTGTGAAGGGACGTTGACAAAGAGGTCAGGGCTTGCGCCGTCCGGATTATCCCCGTATCCGTCACCATCGGTGTCCCTCCATTGAGTCATGTCGTTGGGGAAGGCATCTTGCAAGTCAACAAATGTGTCTCCATCGGTATCGAGGAAGTTGTCCAGTAGTGGGTACTGGTCGGCATTGTCACCAATTCCATCACCATCGGAGTCCATCGTTTCTGAAGCATCGTTAGGGAAAGCATCAGCATTATCCCCAACACCATCTCCATCGGAGTCCATTGTCTCGTTTGCGTCAAATGGGAACGCATCGGCATTATCGCCAGCACCGTCACCATCACTGTCCATGTACTCAAAGAAATTGAGAGGGAAAACGTCGGTATTGTCTCCCACGCCATCACCATCTGAATCCATCGTTTCATTTGCATCAAACGGGAACGCATCCCCATTATTGCCCACGCCATCCCCGTCAGAATCCATCGTTTCGTTGGCGTCATTGGGGAAGATGTCTGTGTTATCACCTACGCCATCACCGTCACTGTCCATCCATTCAGTTGGGTTGTTAGGAAATGCATCTCCTGCGTTGCTGTAGCCATCATTATCGCTATCAGGACACCCGATGAGATCTACTGTTGAGGTGCCGATTTCGTTCGGACAATCATCGTTAACGTTGAGCACACCGTCCATATCAATATCGTCCGGTGAGACATACTGGAAGGCAATCCCCAAATCCAGCGTTGCTCCTTGGTCGCCAAAGAGTTTCAAATCAACTTGCTCTGCAACAGCGCCTGCAACAGGTGTAGTCACGTGTATTGTGGTATCGTTTACCACAGTTCCTGTTACGCTCCCATAGGATCCGAATTGGACGGTGATTTCTTGTGAAAGATACATCCCTGTCGACCGGTTAGCGTATTTCAAGCGCTTGTTTGAACTGTCATAATAAGCGATGTGAACCATATTGTCATCATCGACAAAAATATCGCTTTCATATCCTACATTGCCGATACTATCGACGGTCATTGACTGCCGTGAACCACCTGGCGCCACCATGCTGTAACCAAGGTTTGAATTCCCATTGTATTCAGAGATATGAACGATATCAAATTGGTCAATGTACATGCTAAACGTGTTTCTTGAGTTGCCCTGATTTGAAACTGCCCAAGCAGAACCAGAGGTACCATCTGCAAAGTATGCAGTATTTCCAGCTGCATTGGAGGCGTAAACAAGGTGAAGTTCATCGTTTGAGTCTACTGCCATAGCGCTGTGGTAGCCAACCCCGTTGCCGTTATCAACGGTATAACGTTGCCATGAACCACTGATGTTTGAAGCAATCAGCAGATCCATGTTACTGTGATGTCTGTAAGCGACATGGACGAAGCCGTTTGAGTCAATCGCAATGGAAGAGTCACAACCAATGTACGTGGTTGTGTCATCCAACGTGACCGTTGTCCATGAAGACCCGTCATGATAGGATAACATCGCCGCATTGCATATGTATCCATCCCTTGAGTAGGATATATGTGGCCGGTCATTCGCATCAAGGGCTATGGAAATTTGGTCGTTCTCAACGCTGGACCTGCTCCAATTATTTGTCCATGATGTTCCATCATACATGGAATAGAGGAGGTATCCTGTGCCCGATATAGAGTGATAGTAAGCGATGTGTACGTTATCATTGCTGTCAATAACGAGATCCGCATTACTGCATGAAGCACAGTTTCGGATTTTCGAATGCGTCCATGTTGAACCATCATAACTGCTGTGCCAAAAATCATCACTGTCCGTGTTTGAGTAGACGATGTGAACGGTTCCATTTGAGTCGACCCCGATGGAAGGATCCCAACCGCTGGATGTAACATAACTCGCTGTTGTCGTTGTCCATGTGTAGGCCTCGCCATCGCTCGTAACGTTCTTGTACGCCATGTTAAGGAAACCTGTTCCGGTGATGGTAATCTCCTCACCGCCGGTCGTCCATCCATCGGCAGGACTCACGCTGTAAGTGATTGCACGTTCATTTGAAGAGCGAACATCTTGAGAAAATTCAGATTCCACATCGGTTTGAGGTACGTCCTCGAGCAATATTACAGGCGTCAAGGTGACCAATAGTAACAGTAGTGTAACCAGTACGGAATTGGTTCGCATATCAGGAATAGATAGACTGCGCTAAAAAAACATAGCGCCGAAACATCCCGTTCAACTATTATTTTGAAATCAATTCCGAACATGTAATATGCTATCCTCGTTGAGAGACTAAACATGGAAGCAAACGAGTGTTTCATCGCAAGTGTAGGCAAAGACTGGCATAAAATCTCTAATTGCAATGTCCGCATGGATGTGAAGCGGAGGCTCCAACGTACGGTAATTCGCGGACAAGAAGGCGATGATTTGTTGGATGAGGGTTCAGAATCTGCCGAGTACACCATCACTGGAAACATGTCCTTGAATGAATACAAAGAAATCCTTATCATCTTCAGGTCTGGACAACCTTGGTTCCATGACCCCTTTGAAGAACGCCAGATGAAGGCTCTATTCCTTAGTATCAGCTATGACAGTGCAACGGGTGCGTTTGAATTCGTTCTTATGGAAGATGCTGAGCAAGATGAGATCATGTCTTGACCATCAGTGTCCTGCATCGTCCAGATAACAAATCCGGTAGTTGGTACAAGCCAAATACCATTTGTCAAATCATTGCACCACTTTGGATATATAGCAGGCGTCAATCCTTTGGGGTATGTGGACTGACGAGCAATTGCATGACCAAGGTTGGACTGTTGAACAAATTGCGACTTATCGTACTGAAGAGGCTTCAGAAGTGATTTCTGTAGTCCCAGAATCTGTAATCTCTGAAACAGTTGCGCCGGGAAATGCACCAGCATTGCTTGAAGACACATTCGTGGCTTCGAAGAAGGCTATTGGGCCCATGATGTCCAACTCAACCATGACTGCGATTTTAATGGCTGCTTTACTTGCAATCGTACCGTTTTCACTCTATTCAATTTCTAATGCAGAGGGCACACAAGGCCCGTCCGGAGATGCTGGGATTTCAGGAATGAACGGTAGCGACGGATCAAGTTTTCATCTTGTGACATCTGCAGATTTACTTCCGACATGCGATGATTCAATCAACAATCAAATCTTTTTCATCGCTGTTGATGCGGCGTTCCAAGTGTGCCAGAACAGCATATGGACACCCATCGACCTAACGGGCCAATCTGGACTCAATGGCATAAATGGTGCGGATGGTACCAGCGGCACAAACGGCACAAACGGAACAGACGGTGCCGACGGTACCAACGGAGTGGATGGAGCGAATGGCCAAGCAGGTGCAGATGGTGCGGACGGCTCATCAGGAAGCAACGGGCTTGCCTCACTGATTGCAACTCGTACCGAACCCATTATCGAGGGCTGTCAAAATGGTGGGACCATTGTTGAAACTGGAGTTGATGATAACGGTGACAACATGCTCTCCCCAAACGAAGTTGATTCGGTGGTCGTTGTTTGCAACGGAGATAGCGGTCAGGACGGAGCAGATGGCGCTGCCGGCGCCGACGGAGCGGATGGTGCCGATGGAAGTTCGACCCTTACGATGATGGTCGCTCGTCTTTCGATTGCACCTTCGCATCTTGGGTGCAATGGAACAGGCCAATTGCTTCAGCAGGGCATGGATGACGGGGCAGGCAACGGGATTGCGCTGAATGGCGCACTGGAATCTGGAGAAATCATTTCAAGCATGTTGATTTGCACCACCTTTGAGATTCAACTCGTTGAAGATATCAATCCATCAGGGCACAGTGATCCGTCGAACTTCGTTTCGATTAATTCAACGATGTACTTTACCGCAAACAACGGTACTGCAAGTGGAATCTGGGCCTATGAAAATGGAACCATTTCGCTGGTGTATTCTGGCAGCGTACTCTCCATGCGAGCGATTGGTTCACAATTGATGTTCGCAGGACAAGACCAAGGCTTCAACGTCAAACCGTATGTCTTTGAACCATCCAACGGAACAGCATGGCAAATTACAGAGATTTTCCCCGGAGGATCAAGTTATCCTAGCGAATTTACGCTCATCGGGACAACAGTGTTCTTCGGAGCGCGAGACAGCTCGGGTTCCACCGGCACTGGTTTGTTTGACCTTTGGGCGTATGAAACTTTGAATTACAGTGTGTGGAAAGTTGAGGCAGACATCCAACCATCATCGTTGATCGCTGTCAATTCTGACCTTTATTTTTCAGCGGGAGCGAACAATGGGAATGTCGAATTGTGGAAACATGAGACAACCACAAACACCACCTTCATGGTCAAGGACATCAACCCTGGAATCCTTGCATCTTCACCGTCAAATCTTGTTTCAATGGGCACGACAATCTACATGTCAGCAAACGATGGCAGCG
>JABJFP010000048.1 GCA_018662715.1 Methanobacteriota archaeon
ACGATAGAATGAACAAAACTGACAGTTAATGGTGCAGACATTTGTGTAGTTGATGTTTCGGTCAATGAGATACGTCACCTTACCGTCAGGATGCATTGCTAGCCTTCTAGCGTGAGCTGCCTGCATGAGGGCGTGAAGTGGAGCATCATTGTAAAGCAACGTTGCTTCTTCATCGGTTAGGCGCAGCTGTGAGGCGTTTTTAGAATTCCATTCCCGCTGACGCTCCAAGACCTTTGACCAACTCATAGAACTCCCTCAAGACAAAGGTTGACCGACGATGGATTGTATATCGTCTACTGTTTTTGGGCAGGCGCTTGTTAACACGACGGGACCGTTCTCGGTCACCAATACATCGTCTTCGATACGAATACCAATATTTGCATAGCGTTCTGGACAATCAACATCTGGCCTCCAGGCCCCAAAATACAATCCGGGTTCAACTGTTAGACACATACCGGATTCAAGCATTCTAGGCGCCCCACCTGGCTTGTAGACTCCAACATCGTGAACGTCCAACCCAATCCAATGACTTGTGTTATGCATGTACCAGTTTCTAAGTTCACCATTCATCGGATCCAGCGCATCATCGAGTGTTTGAGAAATGATCCCAAGTTCAATCAATCCCTCAGCAAGTACCCGGCGTGCTTCATCGTGAGGTGCAGTGTATGGGTTTCCAACCTTACACGCTGCTATGGCTGCTTCTTGGGACTTTAATACAAGGCTGTATATTTCTTGTTGAGCCTCTGTAAACTTCCCTGAAATCGGCCATGAACGGGTAATATCACTAGCATATCCACGGTATTCTGCGCCTGCATCAATGAGAATAACCTCTCCGTCATGACAATCTTCATTATTGACAGTGTAATGAAGAATTGTTGCATTTTCGCCACATCCAACGATGGATGGATACGACCATCCTGAAGCCCCTGCATAGGAAAAGAATCCTTCTATGATAGCCTGCAATTGCCCTTCGTTAACACCGTCTTTGCTGTGGCGCATTGCAAGTTCATGAGCGAGGCTCGCAACATCGCTTGCATATTTCATCTGCTCAATCTCAGATGCTGATTTTCGCAGTCGTAATTCAGCAAGAAGTGATGTAGGGTCTTGGACGACAAAAGGACCGGTTCCAAAATGCTGACGAGGACGGTCTCTTCGAAGAACTGCAGAATCCACCATCCCATCAAGGTGAACATTTACTCCTCCTCGGTGAAATACACGTTTGCATTTTGGAAACCATTCATCGAGGCATTCTTCTAACTCAGAACTGGGGTATGCCTCGTCCACAGCATAATCTGCAAGCGCACCCTCTACACCGGGACGGCGTCCTTCCCAAATTTCCTTCAATGTGTCTTTGGGTTGCACGAACAGACATGTTTTCCAGCACCCTTCATCGAATCGAAGGACGACGGATGCTTCTGGATCTGACCATCCGGTAAGGTAGAGAATATCACTTGAAGTTCGGAATCTGTAGTGAACATCATTCGAGTGTACTGCCTCCCCTGGCGCCGCTAGAATAAACAAGTCGTCTTTCTTGAATTGTGATGTCAAGCGGTCTTGCCGTTGCTTGTATTCAACAACGGGAGTTGGAGCGGGCTGAGGGGGCAACCGAGCCATGGCATCAGCGAACATAACTCATCCAAGAGCCGAGGCTTCTTCAATCGTTGCATCATTCAAATCTTCATCAACCGATTCCGAAGGCGGAGAAACCATTGGATTAGTAGCAGACCATTTTGGCAGTGAAACCGTATCTTTTTTGTTAAATATGAGATAAGAAATTGAGGAAATTGCCACAAATAGTACAAGCCCAACAAATGTCACCACACCGATATTTGGACCTGATGAACCAACTTCATCGTTGACTTGAATTTCTAATTGTATGCTCGTTGAATTTGTTGAACCATCATCATCGAAAACAATGAGTTCAACAGAATAGGTACCTGCTGATTTGAAATCATCAAAAGTTAGCGACTCAACACCTCGGATAGAAGTTGATGAACCGATGATCCACAAGTAATCAATTGCCTCATTATCATAACTATCCGTTGCTAGAATACTCCAATTCCCACCCACATTCATTTGAACGGTTTGGTCATTCTTGGTGGTCAAACCGTCGATGGAAATAACTGCAACTGGATTCTGATTGATGATGTTGAATTGAACACTGGTAGAATTCATATTACCGACTTTATCTCTTCCTTTCAACTCAAGGGTGTATTGCCCAGATTGGCTGAAATTTAAGACGAGGTGGCTAGCATCAATCAATTCACTGGAAAGAGGTGCCCGGACGGAACCATTTGGGAGGGTTATTTTCCAAGTTTCTTGAACGAAGGAACCTGTATATCCGTCCATTACCTCTGAAAAGACGGATAGTTGTTCATGCTCTCCAGCCGAAGAATCCATATTAATCACGAGAGATGGAGAAGTTGTGTCATAAATAAACAACATATCTTGTTGAAAAGAGGTTCGTAAAAGACTATCTTGGGCGAAAAATGAAAATTTCCAGATGCCCTCTTCATCGTTCACGAGTGATGAATTCAATTGAACGGAGAGGATATTTTCTTGCAATTCAGAATTCAAAGTAATGGTTATTCCCTCGTCCAAGCAAACTCCGTATGGTGCTTGACAAACATCTGCTTTCAGCATTGAGCCGTTAAGGTCACCGTTTGGAGTAATGAAATTGAATTCAACAAGTCTGCCGATGAGAGGATTCAGTTGTAAATCCCATTGATCATCTTCTTGAATCATAACGCCAGCTTGTCCGTTATCTTGAGATGAACCATTTCTCATATGACCAAAGTTATGCTCAAAGTCAGTTGGAAGAAGTATGGGTTGATGGTTGTTTGAACCAATGTACACAAACAATGGATGAACATGCAACGCTTCATTTGGCCCGGGGAACGATATTTCAATCACACATGTGCATTCATAATCGGACACGTTTACTGATAATTCCCAAAAATATCCTTCAGACATAGGGAATACAGCGCTGAGGTAATCGCCTTGGAGCAATGGTTCATTGATTCGGGTGATATCAGACAGGGACCACGTTGCATCACGTAGTTGAAATTGAGATTCGCCTGAGAGTTCAAGCATCCCCAAAATGTTAATTCCTTGTTCTTGATCAAAAGAAAACGGGAAATTAGCGTCGCTGTTGGTTCCGTGATTGTGACCGTGACCTGCTGAAGAAAGTGGTGCAATGGGAACACAGAACAGCAGTACAAACATCAAACAACATTGTGTTTGCAAGGCATGTTTGGATGTTCGAATCATGCATTCTCCTTAAGTGGTTCAATCAGAGAACGGGTCACACAACTCACCCTGTCCAGGATATGACACAGGGTTTCTTGGGTTGGAGTCCCACTTGTACTCACAGAAGTTTACGTGGCCATCACCGTCGGTGTCTACCATTCTGTCATTACCATCAAACGGATCAAATTGGAAGTGATATTCCCAGCCAGTAGCCATACCATCATCGTCATGGTCTTGATAGTAAACCTCAGGACCATCATTCCAGTCATCTCCATCCGTATCGTTAGTGATTGGGTTTGTACCGTTTTGCATTTCTTCGAAATTGGTGTAGTTCTCTAGATTATCGTAGAAACGCTGTCCGTCTGGAGAATCGGGGTCGATATTACATTCAGAGTTCGTAGTATCGTTGTATCCAGGACAATATCGTTTGATGAGTCCAGACCGGTTCAAACCATCCATATCGGGGTCTTCAAAACCGTCATCAATTCCGTCAAGGTCACTGTCTGGCATAGAAGGATCCATTACACCACGTGCACCAAAGGCTCCAATCGTTTCATTGTCCACCAGGCCAAGTTCTAGGGCGAGTCGTGAGTAGTAAACCTCCCATCCATCGGGAAGTCGATCGCCGTCAGAATCATCATCAACAGGATTTGTATTCCATCGGTCAGGTGCTTCTTGGGCATTTGCTAGCGTATCATTGTCGATATCAAAGGTATCATCCTTGAGCGAATCAAGTGACGGGTCAAGGGCCCATCGTCCATTGCAGCCGTCACAGAGAGAATTCCCAGGCATGAGGAATCCTGTGATGTTCATCTCATTAACTTGGAATTTAGGCTCCAAAGCAAATCCACCAAGCCAATTCTGCCAGACATAGCCGCCTGGCTGCATGGTGCAAGAATTACTTTGAGACGCATCGCATCCCGGACGCTCCCATGGTGAAGTGGCAACCCAAAGACTGTGAGAGTTTGTATTATCTTCCGCAGATTTCACTTGCATTTCCCATCCATCAAGCATTCCATCGGAATCTGTATCGTTGAGAAGTGGGTTGGTTGGGTTCTGGAACGGACGAGGTACGAAGAGTACTTCATGTCCGTCGATCAATCCATCGTTATCTGTGTCAGAATTATTAGCGTGGGTGAGGAAATTATCTTCGCCAGCGATGACTTCTTCTCCATCTTCTAGACCATCGTTATCGGTATCAAACATGCAAGGGCTTGTGGAGTAGTATTCTCCATCCCACATGAAGTTGTCTCCAGCTTCTTGGAGATCGCTAAGTCCGTCGGAATCCGTATCCGGATTGGATGCATTCGATCCACCACCGTTACATACGGACGAGAATTCAGCAAAGTCACTCAAACCGTCAGCATCCGTGTCATACAAGCCAGGGTCTGAAGTAACCCAGGTGGGCTGAACTCCACGATTAACGACAAGAATTTCCCATCCCATCACTTCAATTCCATCAATAAGACCATCAGCGTCAGTGTCGGAATTGAGAGGGTCAGTACTGCGCCCGTCAATGATACCATCACCATCACGGTCATTGGCCATATATTCCATTACGTTGGTAAACCGTTCCTCTTCCTCAACGATTGATGCCCATGCGAAGATTCTTGAATCAATGGACTGGCCAACTTCAACGTTAATTGCGTAGACGTATCCATCGACTGGAGCGTCTAGTGAGACGATCTGTTGGTTTCCACCGCCGAGTGTGATACGAGCACGGATTACGGTTTGATTTGCGAGTACTTGTTCATTGAGTTCAACATCAATGGCGTGAACGACAGCCGTGTTTTCCAGGGTTGCAAATACAACATTCCCGTCTTGGTCAACGTCCCATCCATCTCGGTCTGGGTCGTCGTCTCTGTTGTTACCGTCTCTGGGATTGAGGCCGTTAGTTGCCTCCCATCCATCGGGCATGTCGTCAAGGTCGGTATCAAGTCTCCAAGGCGAGGTGAAGTTTGTCGGTCCAAAAATTTGTGCCACTTCGTATTCTTCAACGTTGTTCATACCGTCTTCGTCCCAGTCATGGTAACCGTCTGAGGCGTTGGCAGGGTCCATTACATATCCAGGATTTGGAGCACCCATCAATGGGTCAGAATAACAAAATTCGAAACCATCGGGCATGCCGTCTCCGTCAGTATCCCAATCAGAGGGTCCGTTTAGCAATCCATCTCCATCCATATCCAACAGGAACCAACTGCGTTCTTTTCCAAAGAATGGGCCTACATGCTCGTTTGCAACTTCAAGCCCAGCGTTGCAGTTCTCACCAAGGTCGGTGAACATTAGAATGGTCGCGTTTTCCACCTCAATGATATCATCAATGAGGTCCATATCTGAATCTCTTTCTGTTGGATTCGTTCCGTAGGATTCTTCCTCAAAGTTGGCAAGTCCATCATCGTCGCTGTCAAGAACCATATCACAAGAATGGCGGCCATTAGAAGCGAGTGAGTCCCACTCTGGCAATCCATTTTCACCATTGAAACGACTCTCCAAAACATCTTGCATTGCTTGGTCAAGGAGGACACAATCCCAGTTTCCATCAAGTGGATTGAACAGTGTGACTTCACCGGCAGGAGATTGCACAACCATGGTGTATCGGGACTCCCATCGGTCGTTCAAACCATCATTGTCTGTATCTGCACGTTGCGGGTCTGTCCCCAAATCTTGTTCTGCTTGATTTGTCAATCCGTCTTGGTCAGGGTCTCCATTCGGTCCTTGGTTAGGGTCAGGCCACGAATCGCTTTCGTTTTCGATGGAAGCATCTTCAGTTTCATCGCTTTGAGTCGGATCCACTTCTAAATCCTCTGAATCTCCATTATCTAGGGGGTTGAGGCCGTGCTGTACTTCCCAACCGTCTTCCATACCGTCGTTATCCGTATCCTTATCGAGAGGGTCGGTACCGTATTGAGTCTCCTCAAGTCGGTCAGAGAGTCCATCTTCATCCGAGTCCTTTGAATCTGCGATGGCGTCGGTTTCCCCGCGCAAATCATCTTCAACTGCGGATTCAAATCCACCAATATCCTCACTTGTTTGAAAGAAACCGGAAACACCAACAAAAAGTGAACCGAAAATCAATGTTGATACAATTGCAACATAGGCCATTTGATTGTGTGATAAGCTCATTTGACATACCCCGCACATCTGTGCAACTCATCCGAGTCGCTGTATCGGTTATAGTCCTTGACCAAAGATGGGCAGATAAATGGATGCTGAAAGGACTGTGCGTTAGGTTTTCTAGATATATTCTACCTTGCGAGGATGTAAGTATATCAACGCAGATTCAGTATTAAAAATTACTTCGGAAGAACAGGGTGCCCCATGCGCTCTTTCCCACATTGAAATAAGTAAACCAAGGGCTAAACCAGGTAGTGGAGAATTAAGGCTCATTCGAACAGAGGGGGATGAGCCTGCGACGAATTCTTCAACAGTTACGGTGCCGAATCCGCGAGACGATATCCGCGTTTTTATGTGAGCCTCCCAATCGGATTGAGTTTGAACGAATATCGTATAATCAGAGGATTTGAACATTAATGTAGATGATTCACTAAGTGCCTCCACCAAGGACGTAGAGGAGTGGTCTAGACCCTCAATATGTAAGGTGTTGGACCATTTTAATCCCGCTTGAAATGGTCTGCCTAATACGCTATAATACAGGCGATAAAATACAGAAACTGGTAGAAACATTGCCCGTTCTTGACCCTTGAAGAACCCAAATGAACGAAGGTCAATTTCGTGTTCTAGGCTGGTCGTAGTGACGTCTGAATGTTCTCGATTGAGCACCCAAGCAGGCATGACAGCCTTGGGGGCAAGGGGAATCTCATCCAACTTTTCTGTGAAATCAAGTTTAATGAATTCAGAATTAAGTTGTCTCCATTCCATTTGGTACCGCTTGCCGGTTTGGTGCTCATAATGTGCCAATGCAAAACCAGCACCCAATAAATCGTGACAAGGCGATTGAATCCGAGCATCAAGAGGAGCGTTTACGCCCCAACCCATGGTAATCCAACGCGTGTTCATTCTTCGAAAAACCGTTTTTTTACCAAACCACTTCGGAATCTCGTAGCTTGTGTCTGTCCCTAAATGATGTTCCTCGTCATCGCTCGCTGCATAAATCAATTTTCTACCTATTGGAGCCTCATAATACGATTCAAAGGAACTCCACCATTCATTGAATTCATTGACCCCGAAGAGGATAACTTTAGCACCACTTGGTTCAATGATTGTTCCGAATTGAGTTTGAAGAAATTCAGAATGACGAGAAGATGCTTCGTCAATCATTCAACTACACCTCAAAGTGGATAACCGCTTCGTCCTTCCTCATTATAGCAATAACGAATGGTTTGAAATTGAGATTTTAATTCTTTTACGTCGATTCGGACCTTCGATGGATCCTCGCCGTGAATGAGAATTCTGGCATACAACTGGGCCACATCTTGCATTTCATCAGGAGTAAAACCAACTCGTGTAAGTTCTTGAACCCCTAATCGCAATCCAGAGGGAGTCAATGCTTTGGTATCCCCTGGCAACATGTTCATGTTTGTCACGATTCCACCGTCCTCTAGCAACTGAGCCGCCTTAGCACCGGCTCCAGAGTCGGTATCTCCATGACGCGTCAGGACTTGGTGTGATGCAGTATAGCCGCGACTTTCAGCCAAGACATCAAATCCTTCAGCGGCAAGTGCTTGTGCAAATGCTTTCGCGTTTCGAACGGTATCTTTTGCGTATGCAGCCCCATATTCTTGGAACTCAGAAAGAGCCATGACTTTACCAGCAACATGGTGGAGGTGATACGATGAGCAAACACCTGGAAACATAGCATTGTTAAGTCGTTTCTGAAAGACCTCATCTTCTGAAGACGAGAGCAAGAATCCCCCTTGAGGGCCGGGGAATGTCTTGTGACTTGAACCAGTCATGACGTCTGCACCTTCTCGCAGTGGGTCTTGGAATTCACCCCCTGCAATCAGGCCAAGCACGTGTGCACCGTCATACATTACTTTGGCATCAACTTCTTTGGCAGCATCCGCCATCTCCTTCAGCGGGGTTGGGAAAAGGAAAACCGACTGGCCAAACAAAGCGATTTTCGGTTTTACCTCGCGAATCACCTTACATGCTGCATCAACATCTGGCTCCATACGCTCTTCATCCCATGGATATGTTGTTAAATTCAAATCCCGCAACCCAACTGCACCCATTCGCGCATGGGAAATGTGGCCACCGTCGGCTGTTGAAACGGCAGTAATTGCATCACCAGGCTTAGCTAATGCTTTGAGTGCGCCAATGTTGCTTACTGTTCCGGAAACGGATTGAATGTTCGCAAATGGAGCATTAAAAACGGACTTGGCCAAGCGAATACCTAATGATTCAATGGTGTCAAAATCGTCACAACCCTGATAGTAACGCTTCCCTGGAAGCCCTTCTGCATATCGGCCGTGAAGGTCACTTGAAACAATATCCTGAACCATAGGGGATACAATATTTTCAGAGGCGATCATGCCCAACCCATCTCGGTATAATCGCCCGCTCGACTTTACAGCGTCCATGACGGTTTTCCCGTTGGCCCAGTTTTCTTCAGAAGGAGTCCATGCACCCTGAGATTTGCCCATAATGAAGACACAGTAAATACGGTCTTTGAATTGATTGCTACAAGAACATTAGAAAATATCTCGCTCACATTTGCCCTGGCCGTCGGTTTGGAGGGCCACCGGGACGGGGTTCGCTACGAATGGTGTTCCTTGGAATGATCCTGTCACTGATGGAATCCTGCTCTTTACCTTGTGCGACGGCATTGAGGTATGGGCCTCCCTTTTTCTTGATGTAATTCGTACGGCCACGGTAAGCGACTGGACCGATAAATCGTTCCAGCAGTGGACCAGATTCGTGATGTTCTTTCGGACGCTTAAGCCACCAAGCCTTACCAAGAGGTTGGACTCGAGGTGGGCGGCCTTTGGCCATTGAAACTGCTCTGCGTTTCAATCGCCCCTTAACTTTCTTTTCAGATTCTTTTGGCAGCCTATCTTGCAACCATGCAGGCATTCCAATGTCCAATACAACTCCGTTTACGGATACGAGAATACCAGACATGAGCAGGTGATTTCCAATGGGAATGTTACTTTGATTTGGTGTAGCCTTGAATCGTTTCATTCTACGGACATATTTCATCATCCCTCGCTGATCACGATGCTTTATCAGATGCTCTTGTTGCTTCATGAATCTCCTGTAACTGAAGTGCAAAAAGAGCAATACTACGAGGAGTGCTGATCCTTCGTTCTTTCCGACCTCTTGGTAAGCAAGAATACTGAGAACGAACCAAAGCGGAACCAGTACAAAGAAGGTGAAGATAATTGAAAGAGGGCTTGAAGAATACCGAGCCGGCATTACGTGCCGTGTAGCCTCGTGGGCTGCAATCATCACGTTTGCAGTAATCGCTTCATCCAAACCACCCTTGACAGCCAAGCCAGCGAAAGCATTGACTGGAGCAGCATCAACCCATCGCCTCTTATTCTTTTCATCATCAAGAAGGAGAGAGACTTCAAGATGTTCTCTTCCTTTCTTTCCGTATCCGAAAATTACTGCTAAGGCCATGACCCTCGGGTCTTTAGCGTCGCTTTTGATGAGTTCATCTAGGACAGATTTGGCATCGTGCCACTCCCCTGTATCCAAAAGACATAACGAAACTGCGATACGAGGACGCACACCAATCGGGTCTTGTCGAACAAGGCTCAAGGACAATTCTAGTGCTTCGTCATATTTCCTTTGAGCACGTAACAAGGCAACCATTGACAATTGACCGACGAGTGAAACACGGTCTTTGTGCATACTCAGTTCCTTTGGTTGAGGATTCCAATAACGCATCATATTCTGCAACATTTGCAGGTGGTCAATGACAGAATTATTTTCCCAGTCCCATAAGTCATCCTCGGTCACCGTTCCGTTCCATGGATCGAGCCATTCACAAACGAATGAAAGAAGTTCAGGTTCGTCGTAGCCTTCTGGCTGTTGAAGACCATGAAGGGCTTCACGTGCAGCATCAAGTCGCCTCAGCGCCATGTAACCAGTCGCGATGATCATTCTCGCCTCATCATCATCTCCACCGGCCTGAGCGAGAAGTTTACGGCTCTCTTCAATGGCTTGAGGCCAGAGGCCACGTAGAGCTTTTTCCCACATTGATGCTCTTGATTGCTCCTGTCGAATCAATGCTTGGTCACCGGGGAAATCGTGAGTCTGAACGCGAATCAATAAATCAATATCCTCGTTGTAGGCTGCAGTTTCAACCATCAACTGTAGTCGGTCTCCACCTTCAACTTTCACTGCACCTTCACGACGTTCATCGGGATTGAGGTCAAAACGAAGTTTTCGTAGGGCGCCGAAGCGAATAATCGATAAAATCCATGTCAACATAAAGACTGCTTGACCGACTGCAATAAACAACCAAACGGTGAGGAGACGCATTTCTTCATCAAAGCCTCTCCCTTCAAGCCAAGTTGTCATGGGCATCAGGGAACCAAATTCTTTGTAACATACAAGGACAAGTAACAGGACTGTATATCCTGAAAAACCAGCGAAAGCGAATATCAATTGACGAGCTTGTGCTGATTTTTCGGTTCGGATTTCGCGAGGAGTATCCAAAGTAACCCCAAACAGACCACCGAAAGTTTGCCCACCAAGAATCAGGTTACGGGTGAGTTCAAATATGAAGGCGAGCCCAACAATTGCAATATTCATGGTGAGGTAAAGCGACAAGAATTGAGGGAGAGCTTTGATAAATTCCCAATGGAATAGAATTTCTGAAATCAAGTCGATCCGTACGAATATTGAATGCCCAATGATACCACCATAATTCAATACCTCTTCGGCGTTTGCAGGCTTGTTGATCATAATATGAAGTACCGTAACAATTCCATTGAGAGCGGTGACCGGCATGGTAAGCAAGAACAAGACAAGTATGAGTGAAAATGTACGCCCCACAAAGGATGGAATAATTGGGTCAATCGGATTCGCCCTGCCCCTAAATGTTCTCCATTTACTGATGAGAAGCATGTTCCAAGAGGCTCCCATAATCCGGCCGTATGCAAAAATGGTGGGAGCCATGAAAGTCAACATTGCAAATGCAAGCCATGTTGGTGTGATGGAGCCGTTGATACTGTATCCGTAGACCACTACGATAAGAGTAACAATAACCAAGAGGGCCATCGTGAAGATTCTGCGTATCAAGTCATTTGTTTTCGAAGATTTTACTTCCCTCGTCCTTCTACCAAGAATTTGTCCGTTTAGGGTTTCCCAAGGGGAAATAAATACTGGAATGAGAATGAGAACTCCGATAACATAGAGATTTACCTTGTAAAAATTAGAAGGGTCAAACAAGAGTTCGGCAATAAGGAGCAGCACACCCGTCAAACCCATCATATACAGAAGAACACCATATCCAACGAGTCCTTCTTTGAGGAGGCGTCGTGAATCATTCAACGTACGTGTAATTCGGTGTACTTCATACAAGTCATCATCAATCTCAAATGCGACTTGAAGATTTTTGAGTTGTTGTGGAATAAACCATCTTCGGACAAGAAATGCAACAGAAAGAGCAACCAAAAGGGGCCAAATCATCCCAGTGGAAAACCCTTCACTTTGAGTCACAGAAACTGCAGAGGCGTGTGGGATTAATAGAAAAGCAAGCCACGCCGAAAAGATCCATATCATCCGAATACTGCGCCCTCCCATAATTAACGGGCTGAGAGTTGCCTCATCAACTCTTCCGCTACGAGTACCTAAATTCGTGAGTTTTGTAAAAAACGCTCGATACGGTCAAAAGCTTCGCGCAGTACATCAATCTCAGGCAAATAAACCAATCTGAAGTGACCTTTTCCTAGTTTTGGTGAAAAACCACTCCCATGAACGAGAAGAACATGTTCTTCGTGCAATAAATCAAGGACGAAGTCTTTGTCTGAAGCCGACCACTTCGGGTCAGTAAGACGAACAAACATGTAAAATGCGCCACCGGGTGACTCTACTTCTAGACCTTGAATTGATTCAATCCGCTTGATGCAGTAATCTCGCTGGGCCTCGACCTTTAAGCGGTAATTCAGCATCCAAGATTTATCACCGGTCAATCCAGCCAAATACCCCATTTGGGCTGGTGTTGAGGCACACAGCCGAGAGCGAAGAAGTCGTTCTAAGCCATCACGAAGGTCGTTCATTCGTCCTTTGGGGTCGTGGAGGGCCATATACCCAATACGCCACCCTGGAGCGTAGTATACTTTGGAGACGCCGTTGAGAACGATAACGGGAAGGTCGGTGTTTCTGCTTGCCACAGAGACGTGTTGTCCAGTGAAATCTAAGCCATCGTAAATTTCATCTGCGACAATAACGCAGTTTGGATAATTTACAGCAATTGACATCAGGCGGTCAATGTCCTCAGCACCCGATACCGTTCCACATGGATTGTTTGGGTTGATGAGGACCAACAATCGGACATCATCATCCATTTTAGATTCGATATCATCAAAATCCAAATTCCACCCGTTTGTGTGTTGTAATTTGTATTCAACGGTGGTCGCCCCATACATTTGGGGGTAGGCCATGTAAGGAGGGTAATGTGGACCAGGAGCAAGCACTTTTGTCCCTTCTTCCAAGACTGCTGCAAAAATAATCTGTAGAGCCTCAGTCACACCATGACAGACGTATATGTCATCAGCACGAGCATCCCAGCCCTTCTTTTGCTCATCTATTGCAATCGCATCTCGTAGTTCAGGAAGTCCATATGATGGAGAATATCCATTTCTACCATCGTGAAGTGCTTGGGCATAGGCATCCACCATATGTTGAGGTGTAGGCAGCCCTGGATATGCAATCGGATCACCTATGTTCAATTTTAGAATGCTATGTCCTTCCTGTTCAAGTTTTGTTGCGGGTACCACAACGTCGCGAATGGCATATTCAATATTGGCCGCTCGCTTTGATACAGGCACTTGGTTGGACATGGGACTCAACCTTGCTAAACGATTCCGTTCTTTCAACTTTCAGTGTTCATTCTTTGAGTTCGGACCGAGATAATCCTGCCATGGTGAGAACTTCATCAAAATAAGGCTCATCAACAGGCTGAACCGATAACCGCTGCCCTTTGCGTAGAAGTGGCATGCCCTCTAGCCTTGGATTGGCTTTCATATCGGGCAGACTTACAATTGTTTCAAACCCATGAACAGGTGCGAGATCCACCATAAACCATCGGGGATTCTCTGGAGTAGACTTCGGATCAAAATAATGCCCATCAGCATCCCATGAAGTGAAATCAGGATACCCTTCGTTCACGATTTTGGCGACTCCAGCCACATGCGGAGGTTTGGTATTCGAATGATAGAAGAGAACTAAATCATCAGTTTTCATTGCATCCCTCATCATGTTTCGTGCTTGATAATTACGGACACCATCCCAATGGGTTTTCCCGTCAGCGACAAGTTGCTCATACGGGTAAACATCAGGCTCAGACTTCATCAGCCAGTAGTTCATACCTTCCCGTGGAACCGGAGGTCTATGGATTGCTCGCTCACCAAACATCAACAATATCATCGACAAGCGATGCGTCCATAACATCGTCTAATACGTATTTCTTATCTTCAACTAAACCGAGGCGTCTCGCCATACCGTTGGCTCCACCAACCGCTCCGATACCCATCTTTTCAAGAGTTACAAAGATCGCCGGCAAGAGGATAAGAGCGCTCGCCGCAGCGACCCAGAGAAGTATCAAAATGACGGTGATAAACGGTCGGATTTCAGGGATGGGTATGTCATAGGCCGCAAACATCCCCAACGAGGTGACCACTGCTGCTTCAAAGAGGGACATTCCAGTCCCTACTGCAGCACTACGTATGGCTTGAATACCACCGCCCAGTTCACGTATTCGATTCGCAATGTGAATTGAAAAGTCAACACCAACGCCGACAAGAATTGAACCGATCATTACCGTTACAAGCGATAACGGAACATCCATGCGCCACATGACGAGCCATTGCAATGCTACAGTGGCGATAACGGGCGATGTCGTCCATATGGAATATCTCACATCACGGAAGACAATAGCGAGTGTAATGAGGGTGAGAATGATAGCAAAGCCAAGAGATGTCCATTGAGAGCCTACAATTAATCTATTCACTTCAATCGCAGTTGCTGCAACACCCGTAAGGTCTTCTGCAGTTTCACCAAAATCACCTCTGAAGGAATCTGTGTTTTGATTAACAACTTCAACGCTACGAGCTGTGTCTGCTACAGGAATAAACGGCATATCTACGTAGATAAGAGAACGGCTGAAATCATCACTCACGAAAATCTCACGCGTTTCTTTGGTAAGCGATGCATAGAATACATCAAGGAGGAAAATTTGTGACTGGCGAGAACCAGGGAGACCGTATTCACTGGGGTCCGTTAAGAGGTCCCAGAACGAGGTATTAATCGCCAAACTGTTACCGAGAAGGACCTCGGACAAATCCTTGAAATCATCGCATTGCTCCTGGGCAATAATGCACGGTGTTTCTTGAATGAACGCGTTCGCCTGTTCACCTGAAACACTTGCTTTTACACCGGAGGATTTCATCAAAAACACAACGGAAACGGCGGTAGTATTTTCAATCCCGTTTAGTTTTGATTCAAGATTATCAATTTTCTTCAGCATCGCTGCAGGGTCATCGTTCGACGGATCACCGTCCCTAATGTCACCGCTAACGTTGGCGTTGATGAGCACCATTCCAACTTGACCTGCTTCAAACTCCTTACTGTATTGTTTCATCTTAACGACAGAAGATTCGCCTTCTGGGGCCATTCCAAGGAGGTCAATGTTCTCCTCGACATTGGCTCGGCCAACAGTTGCTGAAAGAAGCATGAGCAAGAGGAAAACTCCAATGACACCTTTGTTGTACTTCACTGGAACTTCAACGAGAACGTCAAATGCTCTCAAAGGAGGATGTTTAGGTTTCTTGAGGTCAAGAATAAGTGTGAGATTAGGAACCATAAACATGGTCAAAATGTACACGATAACAATTCCTAATGAAAGAGCAATACCAACAGTTTGGATTGGAGCCATTGGCGTGAATACAAGCGAAATGAATCCTATCACTGTCGTGACCGCTGATAAAAACACAGCCTTTCCAGTTGAACTTAGTGACGCCCTCATTTTCTCGGAACGAGTACCCTCCTCCTCTGCATATCGGTTGGTAATGTGGAGACCGTAAGAGACCCCCAACGCGAGTAAAATGGGACCTACGATAATCACTGTCATCGTGACTTCATAATTCGTCGCTCCAATCAAACCTAACGTCCAAAAGACTGCACATAACGTCGGCAAGCCTGCAATAATGAGAACCTTCAATCCCTGTATCGGACGCATACCCGTCAAGCCTGCTTGCAACAAGTCAGAATGGAATAGAAACAAACCAATAGCAACCAAAACGACCGCCATTGGGAAAATTTCCCAAAACAAGCGGAACGAAAATTCCGTCACGGCATTGGTGATAGGAACTGGACCGGTCAATACCATGGAAAGGCCGAGGTCATCCCAATTGCAAAGGCTGTTATCTGCTGGAGTTCCATCATCTGCAAACAAACAAGGACGGTCCTTTGATGAAATATTATCAAGGATAAATTGAGTATCAGCGATAATGTCCTTTGCTGGCCGCTCCTCAGTCACTGCAATCGCCATAATGGCCCTATCAAGCAATCCATCCTGTGTTCCATTCGCTCCACCGGTAATATCTCGAGCCAGTTTGTTTAATCCTGAACTTGGAGAACCATCTTCCTCATACATCTCTTCAACAACAAGGTCAATCGTGGTTTGACTTGGTATTTCGTAAGAGCCACCTAATTGTTCGTCAGTGAGTTCAAGAGCATCATTGAGTTGTTCCGCCAACCCAGCCGTTGCACAGTCCTCTTGCCCAGTTGCACAGCCTAAGTTCCCGGCTTCGGTTACCAGCGCTTCACGGATTCTCGGAGCACTGGAATTGACTTCCTTTAGAACGGTTGAAAGCGACAGAATGTAAATGACGTCATCTGAGTCATCTGAAAGGTACGGGTTCAGGATATTTTCAACATAACTTATTTCTTGTAAAATTCTTTGATCGGTGATGTTTTGATTATCCGACTCGATGTAAACCACCATGACATTGGTAGACCAATCTTCTTCCACCTTGCCCAGTAATTCAGCAACTTGACTTCCTTCCGGTAGGTAAACTTCCATATCGCCGTTGACATTCAAAGCAGGGTTATTGGGGTCATCATCAAAGCGTGTATCATCAAGGAATCCCGATTGCGTAACGAAATAGACAGTCAATAGTAAAAATACGAGAACAGTTGGTATTGGGAATCGAGTAATAGCACCCGTTGCTCCTGACTTCTGCCATTCACGTTTCATCCTTTTTGGTGCGTCAAGGACGGCGTCCATCCCACGTTTGGAATCCATGGTTTTGAGTTGGCCGACGACTTGATTGCGCAAATTTCGCATCTTTTCCCCGCTGGATTTACGCCCATCAGAGGGAGGAGTAGATTCGTCTTTCTTTACCATACGATTCACCCCTCGGTTAGCCGAAGCGCCCTTCATTGAAAGCCTTAACCTTCAATTGATGGTACTTCAACCATTATATCTTCTTTGAAAACGATGCGAGGGGTTCAAATGAGGGTCACCACAGCGCCGAATGGACCCACTTATTCACCGAGACGGGGCCAGGTGAGGCACATGCCATCTCCAGCACTACCAGAAAAACGATGGTCAATTGACCTTGAAAAAAGCATCCAAGAGGCCCACTATGCTGACAATGCGTTGTACACGCAACGTTATGCATTCAATCCCGAATCAGGAAAGGAACTCTTCGTCATTGACACACCTCCACCTTACCCATCCGGCACATGGCATATTGGTGCCGTTGCACAATACTCAATGATTGATGTCATCGCTAGAAGTCAACGACTTCTTGGCAAAGAGGTGTATTTCCCCTGGGGAGTCGACCGTAATGGAATCAATATCGAATTCGTGGTAGAAAAGAATACAAAAAGAAAGATGAAAACCTATGATCGGGCTGAATTTTTGGAACTTTGCCGCACTACGATTGAAGAATTCACAGAGGCAATGAGGCACACCGGAAAGAGAGTTGGCCTTTCATGCGATTATGACCGTGAATACCTCACCGATGCCCCTGATTACCGGAGTGTCACCCAGTCGATTTTCGTTGAACTGTTCAAGAAAGGTGATGTTATTGAGGACCTGCGTCCGAATATTTACGACCCGGTAGAAGGGACTACAATCGCAGACGCAGAAGTAGAACGACTTCCAAGAAAAACCAAACTTGTAGATGTACGATGGACGTGTGAAGACGGAACTGAATTAGTCATATCAACAACACGCCCAGAAATGATTTGCGCATGTGGTGTTGTCGTCGTCCACCCAGAGGATGAACGGTACAGTCATCTTGTTGGGCAAAAGGTCACACTTCCACTTGAAACAAATGGCAGAGAAAAGACAGTCAATATCATGACCCATCCGTCCGTTAAATCCGACTTTGGGACTGGGATTTTGATGGTATGTTCATTTGGTGACCAAAACGACGTTGCAGTGTTTCGTGAACTCGGCCTCACGCCATTCCAGGCTATTGATTTGGATGGAAAAATGACCGATGTAGCCGGTCCGTTTGCAGGCATGAAGGTCATTGAGGCGCGAAACGCAGCCATCGAAGCCCTAGAAACACAAGGAGATCTTGTCCAGGCTGTAGAACGGAATCAAGACATTCCGGTGTCTGAGCGAGGAAAGAATCCCGTTGAAATTATCCTTCTGAAAGAATGGTATGTGCGTCAAACCCATATTCAGGAAAAAATGAAAGAGCATGTAGACGAAATCGAATTCCATCCCCCACGGAACCGTCAATTCCTCTTGGATTGGATGGATAACATCAGTATCGATTGGCCCATAAGCCGACGTCGTTGGTACCATACAGAAATTCCAATTTGGTACAGCGAAGACAACTCAAAAGTCATCGTTCCACCTTCTGGAACATATGTTCAACCTTGGCGGGAATCACCTCCATCGGGGAGTCGTGTGCTCGACAGGATGACCCGTGAAGATCTCGGCTCGTACGATGACCTTGAAGCAGACCTAGGTCTGGTCACAGGAGAAGAAAAAGTGTTCGACACGTGGATGGATTCGTCCAACTCAAACTTGTTTGTTAGTGGATACCT
>JABJFP010000049.1 GCA_018662715.1 Methanobacteriota archaeon
ACTACCTCATTCATCGTCATGAATTAAAAGCCGTTGAATTGCTTGACTAAACAAGAGGTGAACGGCCATGAAACTCTTGACGTTCCTCAGGTTCTTTAGGCAACTAAAGGGCAAAAAACCAGTGGATGTCGATGCGATTCAATCCATGGGATTGTTAGCGGTCAAGCTCGGGCAAATCTTTGCCCTAAGACCAGACCTTATCGACCCAGACCGCTGCATAGAACTTCAACAATTGTACAGCAGAGGAGCCACGATCCCCACGGAAGATTCTCAAAATCTGCTCCAGCGATTTGCTCCCGAGGGATTTATGAGTCATTTCAAATCGCTGGATAAGGAACCTTTTGCGGCTGCAAGCATTGGACAAATTCACCGCGGCGTCCTCAACGACGGTACGAAGGTTGTTGTCAAGATTATCAAAGCAGATTTTGAAGCTTCATTCAAGCGTGACGTCCGACGTATGAAACGGTGGATCACTATCGGTCTTTTCTTTCGCCGCAAATTAAGGAAAGTCGGAAATCCAATTGGTCTCTTGGCCCACATTGAAGATTATACCCTTCGCGAACTTGACCTCACAAACGAAATTTCAGGCCGGAATGAACTTATTCTCAAGGCGAGTGAAATTGAGAAAAACTTCTCAATGCCCAAACTCCAATTCCCGAAAATGTGGGACGAACTCTCAAACCGTCACGTATTGGTCATGGAAGAAATTGTCCATCCGACTCTTGAACAACATTTGGAAGAAGGAACACTCAGTTGGCCTGACATGCTTGAACTGTTCCGGATTCACGGAGCATTTATGTTCGGAATCGGCACATTCCACGGCGACCTTCACCCTGGCAACGCAATGATGGACGACAAAGGCAACTTCATTTTCATTGATACCGGAGCCATATGTAACGCCCCGGACCATGTTCGTAATGCGTTGTTTGGCTTCTTCTACTTCCTTGCCAAAGGCGAATTGCGTCATGCGTATGATGCCATGTTAACCATGGCGGACGTACAGCCAACCGGGAAAACCCTTCAGACATACTATGATTCCATGAACGAACTCTATGATGGGTTTGTTGGGACTTCAGTAAGTGAAGTGTCCCTTACTGAACAGATGATGAAGACGGTCAAGGCTGCGGTACTGGCCGGTTGTTCCTTCGGCGAAGAAGCGTTTCCAATCATCCGTTCCCTCATGTACATGGACGGAATGGTACTCAAAGGGCACCCCGAGGTCGACCTCATCAGCTCAATGGGCCCATATCTCGATGAATTCTCAGTTTTGATCGACCCGCATTCCATCATCAAGTGACCTCTTTTACCACAAGTAATGATATTTTTTGCCGCCAAAAATTTGCGGCTAAAAACCTGCCTTTATATGTCCAATCGAGTCCACATAAATTATGAGCACAAGTGCACGACCAAAGGTAGCAATTATCGGAGCGGGACCCGGAGGTCTTGCATCATCCCTATTGCTTGCAAAATCCGGCGTAGATGTTACCGTTTTTGAACGTTCCAAGGCTGTTGGTGGCCGGAATAAGGTGTTTGAGCGAGACGGGTACAAATTTGACCTCGGCCCGACATTTTTCCACTATCCTGAAGTCATTGAAGACATCTTCAAAGCCATCGGAATGGATGCACATGAAGAGCTCAAATTGAACAAACTTGACATGAATTATCGCCTCATCTTCGGACAAGGTGGCCAATTGGATTGCACAAGTGACCTTACCGAAATGACAGAACGAATACGAACCCTCTCAGGTGACAGCAACGCAGAAGCATTCAAGCGGTACGTTGAGGACAACAGCAACAAACTCAACAAGTCAAAAGCATGTCTCCAGGAGCCATGGTACGGTCCAACTGACCTTCTCTCAAAAAGAGCGTTTCGTGTTGCGAGTGTATTGCGCCCTCAGCGAAGCGTTGCTGGAGATTTAATGAAACTCTTCGACGACGACCGACTCATGCTCGCTATGTCGTTCCAAACCAAATATCTTGGAATGTCTCCCTTCAACTGCCCTAGCCTCTTCACCATGCTAGCCTACCTCGAATACGAATACGGAATTTTCCACCCAATGGGCGGACTCGGTAGCGTCAGCGAGCGCATGGCCGGTATCGCACGTGACCTCGGCGTAACCTTCCGCATGGAAGAAGAAGTTGAGAAGGTGATCATGGATGGAAAAACCATCAAGGGCGTTACCACAAAAGAAGGAGACTTCCTTGCTGACCGAGTCATCATGAACGCTGACTTTGCCAACGGGATGACTCAGTTGTTCCCAGACAAGTCTCGAAAGAAGTGGAACAATAAGAAATTGGATAAGAAAAAGTACTCTTGTTCTACCTTCATGCTCTATCTTGGAGTCAACAAGACATTTGATGACCTTCCACACCACCAAATCTACGCATCAGAAAATTACGAATCTAATCTTGAAGATATTGAGAACCATCACAGAATCACATGGGATGACCCGTCAGTCTATGTCCAGAATGCCTGTGTCACAGACCCTGGTCTTGCCCCTGAAGGCTGTTCGACCATCTACGCCCTTGTACCGGTATCTCACATCCACGAGAACATTAACTGGGAAGATGAAAAGGACGCTTACCGTGACCGAATTATCGACCAAATCGAAGCCAAACTCGGTTTTGAAAACATTCGTGAACACATCCAAACTGAACTTGTCATCACCCCTGAGGATTGGGGTGACCATTGTTACCGTGGAGCTGTTTTCAACTTGGCTCACGGACTGGACCAAATGCTATGGCGCCGACCAAAGAATCAGTTTGATGAAATCGCTAATTTGTACCTCGTCGGTGGAGGAACACACCCTGGAAGCGGCCTGCCAGTGATCTACGAGTCAGCTCGCATCAGCAGTAAATTGCTTCTTGACAGTCTCGGAATCATTCCAGACTGGAACGGCGTCGACACGTGGTTTGAAAGCCGAAAGCGATCGAAGCAAGGACGAAATGCTCTCAAACAAAAGCGAAAGGAAAACCTTCCTGGAACGCCAACAAGCGCTTGAGGGATCATCATGAAGCAGTTGCTGGTAGACAATGCGTACGGCTATTGTGAATCCGTTTGCCGCGAAGCCTCCACCACCTTCTTTTCATCGTTTTCCGCACTCCAGTACGATAAGAGAAGGGCTGTTCATGCCGTCTATGCACTGTGCAGATGGGTTGATGACATCGTTGACGGAGATGAAGAGCCTTCAATTCTAGAAACGAATTCCCTGCGGGAAGCGACCGATGCACGCCAGCGCATCATTAGCGAAATCCATGATGGAAAAGAGCCGACCCTCCCCGAAGATGAGCACCGCCGACGCCTTATGGCGCTCGTTGACATACGCATAAAAATCAACAAAGCCAAAGAAAATGAGATCACTTCAAGTGATCATCCGATTTTCATCGCTTTGCAAGATGTGTTCGGAAGATTCCCAATCAAAATTCATGACTTTGAAACTGTTCTTGAAGGAATGGAAGACGACCTTTACCCTGTTCAAAACAAAACTTGGGATGAACTCCGCTCCTACTGCTACAAGGTTGCCTCTGCCGTTGGCCTCATTCTGATTGAAATATATGGCTATGAGGACAGAGCAGCTCAACTCCATGCAGTTGACCTTGGAATCCAAATGCAATTGATCAACGTGTTACGAGACATCAATGAAGATATCGAGCGTGGGCGAATCTATCTCCCTCTTGACATTCTCGCATCGCATGGTATCTCTATTGAAGACTTGCAGCGACCTAATGTTGCCAAATCGCCCTCATGGAAAGGGTTCATCATTGAATATGTTGAGATGATTAAGCGCCATCGTGAATCCGCCAACCATCTGTTTGGATACCTCGACGCACGCGCACGCGTCCAACCTCAAATCATGTCCGACGCGTACCAATCCATTCTCAACGAGATTGTCCGACGCTCCGGTGATGTCTTCAGCCAACCTGTCCGACTCCCACTATGGCGTAAAATTCTCCTCGGCGTTAGACTCAACCTTCGTAAGGTCAAAGCACGATTGTTTACATCCTGAGTAAAGCATCCCCACTTTGGAAGAATCCCGAAGAGGGGGGTTGCCGTCAATCAATTTTCAAGCGCCTGCCCAGCCAAAATCCAATCGTATTTACTACCACGTCGGAGAGTTTATTCTCGAACGGCTCAACGGCGAAAGAAGCCCATGATTGGTCGTCAACGGCCCACTCAAAACACTCCCAAGAAATAGAGAGCACCAAGAACATGCCCCAACTCAACTTCGTCCAACGACCAGCGGTAGACCAAATCGCAAAGTGAGATAACGACCAAAGATTCAGCAACGCCATTGACTCACAACGTTGAGGGCCCACCGGCAGTAATCTCTGGAAGAAGTTTCAAGTCCCCGTACAAAGAAGGGCCGTACACATAGGTCCCAACGATTCCAAGTTCACCGTTGACATTGTGTGCAAGAGCAATCCAAGGACGGCCTTCATCGTCCAGTTCAACGTCTATGAAATCTCCAAATCCACCGCAACGAACGTTACCACAATCATCGGTTGAATCTAGGGGGTCGTCAGGGGCGTTCACTGCTACAGATGTGATGAGAGGAGTATCTGCGAACGCATCAGTCATGACCGACATATAGCCCGACCAGCCGCCATTATCGACGCTTTCCCCGATGTATCCAACTACAACACGACCTTCATCTCCTGCAAAAATCGTCGGGAAGCCAGTTTCTGTTACTTCGGGAGGTGCAACCATCATTGGTTCAGACCAAGTATCCCCTTGGTCCCTTGAATATGCCAGCCAAGGCATCTGGTCTACGCTAATCCAGGATGCAAAGAGATTTCCTGCTTCATCCGTTGCAACAGCGACCTCGTGACTGTGCCATCCGTCCTGCATCGGAACTTCGGTAGTGATGGTGTGTTCAGTCCATGAATAGCCTCCGTCAATGCTACGATAAACAGCAGGGCCATCGCAAGATGGGTTGCCCCGGTAAATTGCACCATCATTGGAACCTGCAAGATGTCCGTGCAATCCTGAACATTGAGCAGTATCCGTTGGATAACCAGGACGTTGGATGTCCCATGTGTGGGCTCCATCAAGCGACCGTGAACATTGTGGGCCAGCTGCTGCACTTCCAGTGTTGATACAAAATACATAGATGGTGTCGTAAAATCCAATTCCGTCAACATCAGGCATTGAAGCAATCGATTGGTGGTCTTGTGGGCTGTAGTATCCTTCTGCGGAGAACGGTATGGACCATGTATTACCGTCATCATCAGAATATTCTACGAACATGGCAGTGAGGGCATGCATGTCAAATTTGACGATTCGGTCGGTCCACTTGTCGACGTAAATGTATGGATCGTTGGATGAAGGGACTTGTCCGACCTCAATTGGTAATATTGGATTGAAGGGGCCCATATTGTTCCATGTCTGACCTTGGTCCATTGAAGTATAGACCATGGTTCCAGAGCCTGCCCCTCCAAAGGATGAATAGTGGATTCCACCGGTCGAGGTGACCCCAATAGTGGGTTCAAAGGTAGTATCGCCAATACCGTAGTAGGTCCCCAATGCAGGGTATGGCGTTGAATTACCGGTCAGGTTATCAAAGCCAATTGAAGCATTCGTTGCGTTAACACCGCCCGGGTAATGGTACCAGGTCGTCATGCTTGGAAGCGAATCAAAGGGAGTTGGTTCCACAATGGATGTATTCTCCTCATCCTCGCCAAAACAACCCGACAAAGAGAGGGTTACCACCATGAGAGAGAGAAACAATGCTCTTGCTTGCATAGTAAAGCCGAATCGTCATTGGGATAATGACCTTCCGCATGGACTGATATCAAACCAGTGGTGAAAGTTCACCATTTTCCACGAGAAGACTGGGGCCCTTGGCGAGATAGTACATTCCGCCCATGCTCGCTCGTGAATCAGCAGGTGTAGGGGCATCTAAGGATGCACACTCAGCAATACAACCGTCTGCGAAAGCAACGTAAACGCGCCCTTCCCGATCAATGTGGAGGTCGTTGAAATCCAAGAGGTTGCGATTTGAACCACCTTGGTCGCTGCGGCAATCTCCACTGTTCAAGCACATGGCGCCAACCTGGACAGGGTCTTGAGTGACCCTCATGGTGTGGAAGGTTGGATTCTCGTCCAATGCATTGAGGCTGTACGTGATGTAAAGGTGGTAATGGACACCGTTTGGAGCATAATGACCGTTTCCAGTCCAATTATTTCCGTCAATGTCAGTTGTATCGAGCAACGAGGCATTTTCGCTACCGAGGTAGGTAACAGCAATTCGCCCTGGGTCGCCAGCGTCAATTTGAGGGAAGGTCGTTGAAATGACTTCAACTGGGCTGATTCGCATGCTATCCTGAGCCCAAGACTCTCCGGAGTCTACGCTCGTAGACATGTAGATGCCTTGGTCTGCACCTGTCCAGACGTGATATGCATTGGACTGTGTATCGGTGGCTACTTCGGAATTTTTACGAGGGTTTGGAGTTTTAGCATCTGTACCCATTGTTTTCTCGTCCCAGTTGAATCCGTTATCCTTTGAAACAAGTACGGTCGGAGTTTCAACACGAGGTGTAACGTAGACGGTCCCATCTGGTGCTGTTGTAATGGCTCCATGAAGGCCTCCGTTAGAAGAGGCAAGGCCGTAGATTTGTCCGCCGGTTTCAAATGTAGCGCCTCCGTCAAAACTTGTGAAACAGAATATGCCTACACCTTTGTTGTAACAGAAGTAAACAGCTTGCTCATAGAATGTACTGGTGATTCCACCAATCGCCCCGTACCCTGAAGAAGTCCAAGGCCCAGTGGCAAGTTTGATGTGGTCATTCAGAGGTGTTGTACCCGAATCGTGAGGGTTTCCAAGCCAAGATTCACCGTCGTTGTCTGACCATCCGATCCATGTGGATTCAAGACCCATCATGTGAATGTTGAACACTCGGTCTGTAACAGGGTCGACCCAGCCATAAGGATCGCTGGTTATCGGGGCTTGTGTGATGTCAGCCGTGTTTTCCCACGACTGCCCACCATCGCAAGACCGCATTGGTTTTTCCATAGCGATAAAGAAGATACAGCCGCTTGAGGTTATGCCCAAACTTGGTTCAGGGCCGTCTTCTCCAACATCACTGAAAAAGAACTCCATGTCCAAGATTGCCTCACTAACAGGCATTCCCGATTTATTGGTTACGAAGATGCCGTTGTTATCCAATTCAACTTCTGGAGCATCTACTTCATCGGTTTGGTCACCAAAACAACCCGATAGGGAAACCGTTGCGACGATGAGTGCTAGGAACACTGCCTTTGCCTGCATGGTACGACCCAACCACTCGGGTAATAATGACCTTCCGCTTCAATGTCAAGACAAATCTACACGATGAAGATGAATTTAGCCTTCTATTGCTCGGATGTATATGGCCTCATAGGCCTCTGCATTGTGCTCATAAGTATACAGGTTAAGCACACGCTCACGTCCAAGCTGGGCTTGTGTAGTTCTAATATCCGGCTGATTAAGAGAATCAATGACACTCCTGGCCAAATCCGCAGGGTCGCCGCACGCGAAAAGCCCTCCAACGGTAGAATCAATCATCTCGGTTAGTGGAGGTTGGTCGACTGTCACGACCGGAGTCCCACTTGCGAGCGCCTCGAGAGGTATGAGTCCTTGACCTTCATAATACGAGGGATAGATGACCAAATCTGCTGAACGGAAATGCAACGCAAGACGATCAAAACTCATTCCAGGCTGAATTGAAACTGCATGACCGATTCCCAAGCGTTTGGCTTGCCGCATCAGCGTCTTACGCATGTGCCCCCTCCCGATGACAACCAATTTCGCCCCGGGGTGGACTTTGAGAATTTCCGGCATGGCCCGCAACAAAGTCCGATGGCCCTTGCGAGCAACCAATCTTCCAACGGCAAGCAAGAGGGGGGTTTCTGTATCTGCTCTACCAATAAGAGCCGCTTCATCAGCTGCGCCATAGGTGGTTCGAATGGCCTCATAGGCAAGTTGGTCTTCTTCATCATCATGATTCACTGGTCGGAACACTTTGTGGTCAACGCCATAGAGGACAGTCTCGCAATCCCAATCCTCTGGAGGTTGATACCACTGTTCAAATTCATTTTTAGTGGATTCAGAAATTGCTACGCTGATGGCTGAACCCATAATTCCGGCTTGTTCGTATTTTGCGTAGTGCTTCGCAGTAAGAAGAATTGCCAAATCATTAGGGTTCTTCCAAGTTGCTGATTCTTTATGGCGTGCAGCAAGTTTCATGCCTTCACGTTCACCAATCCAACTCCCATTGAGGGCTGAAACCACGGGGCCAATGTTCTCTTCAACCCATTCATATTCTCGTTCGTTCCAACTTACAAGTGGAAGAAGTGTATGGACTACATCTACCGGTTTTTCCAGATGGAGCCGCCGTAGAGAGGTAAGTGCATGCTTCCCATATGAGCGGGTAAAGGCCATCGGTGCTTTGAGCCAAGGCACGTGAAGAACACTGACTCCAGGTTGTGCAGGGGTCCGCTTCTGGTGAGTTCTGGTGATTACGGTGACATCGTGACCCCGCTGAGCGAGATGACCAGCCAGGTGGAATACAACCGAGCCAATACCACCCCAACGTGGAGGATATTCGCCTGAGACCATGGCGATGTGCATCAAGACAACCAAGACCAACGGGCATTTGAATGTCATTGAAGATGTGCCTGCTTCCGTGGAGAATAAAGCCAAACCTTTCAAGTCCATCCAAACGGTGGGCGAACCATGGCCGATGTGTTACCCGTGACCGTGACAGTTATCCTTCCTACCCGGAACGAGGAAGAAGCCCTAGGACCAACTATTGATGCAATTCCCCGCGGATGGTGTGAGGATTTAGAAATCATGATTGTGGACGGAAACTCATCCGACCGAACTCGTGAAATTGCCCTTGAAAAGGGGATTCGCGTCCATCTCGAAGACCGGAAAGGCTACGGACGCGCATACAGAACAGGATTTGATGTTGCATCAAACGACATCATTGTCACCATGGATGCAGATTGCACCTACCCTGCTGAACTTGTTCCTGAACTCGTAAAGCGACTCATTGATGATGATTTGGAATTCATTACTTGCGACCGCTTATCGATGGCGGAGGACGGTTCCATGTCTGGACTCCACGGGTTTGGAAATTGGGTGCTTTCGTTTACTGCACGCCTCTTGTTTGGATACGGGGTTAAAGATTCTCAATCAGGAATGTGGGTTTTCAAGAAATCCATTTTCGAAGATGAAAAGCTTCGGCCAACCAATGACGGCATGCCCCTAAGTGAGGAAATGAAAATCATCACACGCCGACATCTTGGAAAGAAGAAAGCTGTTGAAATCTCAGTCCCTTACCGTCCACGTGTTGGTGACGCTGAAATTCACACCTGGGGTGACGGATGGAAGAACTTGAAGTTCCTCTTCTCTCGACGATTTGGACTAAACAAAACCTTGACTCCATGGGGTGGACGTGATGAAAACCCAGATTCAACAAAAGGCGACCTTCCTGAACAGAAGAAGTGAACCTCAAAGTAAACCGTCAAGGTCACTCTGAACTTCTTCAGTACCGTCCATGATGTTCTCTTCTAACGGACGTTGTTCAACTTCAGCAGTCTTTTCCGGCGCTCTAAATGCATCCCAAGAAGCGATAAGGTCAATATCTGATAAGGCCCGACGTCGGCGCATAGCGATAAATGCCAGCAAACCAAATCCACCAAAGAGGCCAGCAGCACCTAGGGCGAAAAACAGGATTCGCTGATCGTCTTCAGATTCTTCAACGGTTAAGGTACTCGTAAAGATGTCAATGTTGGCGCTTTGCCCCTCACCGTCACGTGCAACTAATTTCAAACTTGGACTTCCTGTTTCTTCAGGGCGCCATTCGAGGATTCCTTCCCAAACACCGTCACCGTCATCATCGGTAAGATTGATTTCCCATTGCTGAATGTTATGTGTCAAATTTGCTCGTACGTCCTTTGTAGTGCCGTCGGCATCATCAAGTCGAATTGAAATATTGAGTTGAGACAGTTCCCCCGCAACAAAGGTGGTTTCACTAAGAACCAACGAGTCTCTGTCAAATGAAGGAAGGCTGGATTGAATCGTTATGTTCACGTGCTCTTCAAGCCAGTTCCCTTGAGAGTCCTCAATGTAAAGTGAGAGATGGTACTCCCCCGGCATCAAGTTTGTAAGTTCATCAATTGAACTCGTTGAGATGACTTCGGGGAGACTTATTCCATCCGACCAGCGGCGCCATTCTCGTACGACCAAGTCATTGTCCGCATCAAACGAGGCTTCTTCCAGTATCACAACGCCACCTGGGGCGATGGACTGCCGATTTTCGGGTGAGATGAGCACCAATGTTGGGCCAGATTCATTGATGGTGAGCGTGAAGGTTTCATCCCGGGACATTCCGGTATCATCAGTTAGTGTCACGGTGAGAATATGATTGCCTGCACGCAAGGTCAAAGCGTGGCTTTCACTTGGTGATATATCAACGAGAATTGGGTCGTCCTCGAGTGAAGTTCGTAGTGTTAAAACAAAACTATCATTGTCGTAATCTATGCTCTGCGATGCGTCAAACATCAGGATAGCAGAAGAGGAGTGGCTTGAACCATCAATGGGACTCAGTAAACCGAGAACCGGAGCAGAAGGAACAATCTCTAAACTAATTGTTGAGATGACAGGTTCATGAAT
>JABJFP010000299.1 GCA_018662715.1 Methanobacteriota archaeon
CAGGACCGAAACAGACGTTCCTATTTCACGCAGCGGCATGGGAACCCGTGACGAGACGACAATAATCTCTTCCAGTTTGTTGTTAGTTTGGGCAGCAACGCTGCCAGTAGCAAATGCCAACGCAAGTGCGAGTGAAGGGGTAAGCTTGTTCAATTTAAGTTCCTCAATTGCCAGTATTTGGGCGACTGAGGGAGGGAATCCAGGAGACACAGCAAAGGTGCTGGGCAACCATGTATGAAGCCCTCCGCTCCATCGTTGCTCAGTTCTGGCTGGTTTCGGGCTCTCAGCTAACGCTGTTGACCGTTGCGGGGGCAGCGGAGGAGTATGCCTGGCATCACCTCACTTCCCATTTAACCTGTTTTACTTAAGCAATGCGCAAAAGCGTCACAGGCACCTGAACCGGAGACGGACTTTATGGAAGTTACCTAGTACTGTCAATCTCATAGGTATTAATTGACTCTTTCCACGGGAGGCAAGCGCCAGTTTCCCTGAAGAAAGCTCTGGTCGGGCAGATAGATTCTCATCGTCAGCGTAAATGGCCCCGAGGGGACAGGCAGCCAATTCGCTCCGGCACCTTCAGGAGCATTGTGCTGGATCGCAATATCCAAAGATCCATCCGGATTGTAGGCCAGCGGATCCCTATCCCCCAACGCATATCGATCAATGGAGTTTTCTACCAGAAACCCCTGCTCGTCGTAAACGGTAATTGACCAGAACGCCTGAGACGGAGAGGTTCCCCCCGCCGGAAAATGCAACTTATACGCTTGCGAGCCTGTCAGCGCCTGACCACTCTCATCGACTTTAGTATTGGGATATACCGCCTCCTCAGGAGGCAGAGCGCCCAGGCCCACCATGGCCACACCCGTTCGCACGCCATAGTGCGTGCCGTAAACTCCTATAAGATTGCGCCTAACCGACCAACCGTTCTCAGTTGCAGGCTGCTTCTCGAGCTGACGAATAACGCCCTGATGAGTGAAGTGCTTCGCCTTGTCGAGCAACCAGCCAGACCACGGACCTACGCTAAATGGCTCTCCTGGAACCAGGCCGATATCAGCAATGGTAGCCAGCATCTCACTATCTGCAGGCGCCGGTGACTGAGTGGTCAACAATGTTGCAAACAGCGAAAAGAACTCCACGCCGGTCATATCTGCAATTTCCTGATAAGGATCCTTGCCGGCATCGGAAGCAGCAATGTCCTGAATTTTGTGAGGTATAGACACACCACTTCCCCACTGCTGCAATTGTGTTAGTGCGAATTGTTCCTGTAAGCGCGCGACATTTTGAACGTCACTGGGGCCGTTGGTTTGAATTCGGCCAATCAACCACACCATTTTCGTGGGCGACTTGATTGTAATCAGCTCTCGCGGCACCTCACCCTCCCAATTCGGACCGGTGATTAAATAACTGCCCGCCGCTGTGCCATAGCTGCGCTTGCCCACAGTGGCGAACACATTGGTCCATGCATCCATTAACGGCATAACATAGTAACGTCCCTGGGTGTCGGGCACAGTCAAGACCACAGCGTCTTCGCTTAAGTCCAGCCAGGCAATGCTATACAGTGTGTCGTTATTGGGACGCACGACGTGACGGAATGTGTGGTCGGGAAATCTACGCCCATGGGTGAACCCATTGTGATGGCTATCGGCGACAAGCGCTTTTCGCGTGAGCTCCATAACAACCAGCGGATAACCGTAAATATAAGCCTGTGCCGCTGCTTTGGCCTGTTGCAATGCGTCGTAAGCCGCAACCAAAACCAGAACGACTCCAACGACGACAGCTGCTTTGGTCCTGCCCTTCATGGCACTCGCGCCTTACGCGCTCCAAGCGTGAGTGACATTGAAGATATTTGCTCTGGAGTAGACATAATTGGCCTTGGGCATGTTAATAATGTTGCTTCAGTGTCCTACATGCCTGCAATTGAATAAAGTGGACACCGACGTTGCGGAGAAAAAAGATGACTGACAGTCGAAAACTTTGGGAAAGCTTACTGGACGAGTTACAACACC
>JABJFP010000050.1 GCA_018662715.1 Methanobacteriota archaeon
GATATGGCATGCAACCGCTTTGGTAGCCAAACAGGCTGCGGTAAATTGGGTAAGGGGAGTGTCCTCTTGAGCAACGATTTCGTTGACGTCCGCACTGATGATGGTTGCGTTTGGTGCGGCAAAAACTGCTTCAATCGTCTCGATGACTTGCCAGAACGACAATCCACCAGGTACCGGAGTTCCCGTTGCAGGAACCAGTGCACCATCCAATCCATCAATATCCAGAGTTAGATGAACGGGTCCTGAAATGGTGTTTAGAGATTCGAGCCATTGGTTCCAAGATGATGCACCTGTGTGAGGATGTTGAGTGTCTTTGGCAAAAAAGGTCGTGATGCGGTCGTCGGAATTGATGAGAGCAATTTCTTGACGGGAGCAGGCACGAATTCCGGCCTGTAATAGTGCGCCAACGCCAAGGTCTAGGCTGCGAGAGGCCGCACATGCATGGGAAAACGGTTCGTCATCAAGCGATTCTCGTAGGTCGGCGTGGGCGTCGATTTGAACGATGGTTAGTTTGCTAAGGTCACCATTCACCAATGGATGATGGCTTGCCGCTTGAACAATCGGGGGTAAAATACCGTGTTCTCCGCCTAAAAACAGCGGAAATTGATGCCCTGAGTACCATGGTTTTGCGTGGTCGACCAATTCGTCCAACTGGCCCATCAAATCCCCAGCAGTACCTTCCCAAGCCTTTTCAGTACGAATGGTCAATCCCGCAGGTAAATCAGAGGAAAGCATAGGATCGTACAATTCAACTTGACCGCTTGCTTCAATACAAGCCAACGGTCCTTCTGCGGTACCGGTCCCGTAGGAGGTGGTAAGTTCAAACGCCAGCGGCAGAATGACCACATCCGCATCCCCCTCAGTTGGAGGTAAACCGAGGAATTGCCCCTCCACAAAGACCTCATCCATTGAACCCGAGGGGGAAACGACACCTTCATGATGTTGCCGATACACACTCACCCAACGAATTCGGCTTAGAAAATTCTGTTTTCATGAATCTGAGTAGAACATTTAATATGGGTCGGAGTACAATATAAAATAGCAACGGGGAGTACTATGTGGGCCGCTTATGGCTCCTCGGGCGGGGTGAAAATATGGGAATGACATTACCAGAATTAACGAAAGCAATTCAACAACATATCGATTTGGATATGGATACAGAGGTTGCCCAAGGTATGGCTGAACACGCTCTCGGCTTCTTCGGATTCTACAATCGTATCATTGACAATGCCCTTGAGCCCACTGACCGCAACCTGTTTTACATGTTCCAAGATTACGACCTATTGACCACCGAATCGGAAGAGACAACCCTTTGGGACGGTCGAGAATGGAGGATTCACTATTGGAAGTTCAAACCCGACCTCCGAGAACGTGTAGAGGCCTACATGCAACGTAACCTTCAGGAAGAAGACATCGACCCGTTTGCTGACATCTACAGCACTGACGGGCCCAGTATTTGGACACGTGAGGCAGAGAGAATTACAAATCCCAACGCCTTTACATCCGATTGATGATTTTGGTTAACTTCATCAATAACCGCACCGAGGGGACATCATGCGAGTATGGGGTCTTTGCTTCCTATTGCTCGCAGGTAGTCTTGTTCCCCTAGCATCAGCACAACAGCCGGACCTCGTCCAAGAGCATTGGTATCACTCCTATGCAACACTAACCGTTGATGTGAATGCATGGGCAGATGACTATCCAGAAATTGTTGACCTAACCATCGCCGGTCAAACCGAATTGGGAAAAAACCTCTGGGTTGTCCGAATTTCTGACTGGAGCAACGAAACCAAACCAGACGGAACTCCAAAAGAAGTCGTCTACATTGATGGCGGCCATCACGGGAACGAGCATCTCGGAACCGAATTAGCCTTTTTGACAGCTGAACACTACATCGAAGGCTGGGTAGAAGGGGACCAAGAAGTCGTGAGAGTCCTAACGAATACTGAATTGCATATTCTGATTATGCTCAACGCCGATGGAAATGATTTGGACACACGTTGGAATGTCAATCAAGTCGACCTCAACCGTAACTATGACCACCATTGGAATGAGCAGGATGAAACACAACCTGGAAGCGGTCCATTTAGCGAAGCGGAGACACTTGCTAACTCGATTTACATGAACACCGTTGTCCCCGATGCGGACCTCTACGTCACCATGCACACCGGTGTGTGGATTATGCTCTACCCCTGGGGTTACATTCCAGACCAACCTATCGATTGGGAATTGTTTCATCACATCCGGGATGATGTCAATACAAATACCTCTGAGATTCCAATTCGTAATGCAAATCAGGGATTGTATCCAAATTCCGGCACCAGCAGGGACTACGGTTACGGTATCATGGGATTCCCTACCTTCACCTTTGAAACAGATGATGAGCAATGGCTCCTTGGCACCGTGGAACAACTTTCCAGTCGCCTCGGGGAAGAGCTGGATGTCATGGAATACTTGATCTCGAACGTATGGTATTGGAGAGCCCGCTTGGACGTTCAAAGCATTGAGATATCGGACAATCAATTGACGCTTGATATTCAAAATCACGGCTACGCCACTACCAATAATGCAAGCCTGCAATATCTTGACAACAACGGGGATCTGCTTTGGGCATCTCCATTTTTCAGCGTAAATGCAACCAATACCAGCGTTCAGACCTTTGATGCAGATGGAATTGAGTTTTCCGATGAGGGAATGTGGAACCTCAATTATCAGAAACGAATAATCGAATCATCCCAGTGGATAAATGAAACGGTTGCTCCGAAATCAATGGTTTTGCCGGAAGAGGATGAAGGTTCTTTCCTGATTGGATATGGTATCTTCCACCCTCTTAGCATAATTGTCGGATTCATCGCCGTGGCGAATGTACTCAATCAACGTCCTTTGGAACCTCAAAAGAAAACAGAGACCGATGAAATTAGTTCATAGGCTCTCTTTTTCATGCAGTATCAGACCCCTTTCACGACGGAATCTTCATTGAATTGAGGACGAGGTTTCAAGAGGGAAAAGAGAGTCGGAGTTTTAGGTGAACACCATGCAAGTAACAGTGAGTTCAGGAAACAACATCAACGGCACCCTTGTACTACCCCTTTTTGAGGGCGCACAAACGATTACGGACAACGCAGAAGGCGTCCCAGTAGCCCTCAAGAGCCAAATCAACCGAGTGTTGAGTGAAGGAGATTTCAAAGGAAAAGCAAACAGCATCATGTCATTGTACGGTACAGAAGGCGGAAAAGCAATTCTCGTTGGACTTGGAAAGGAAGAGAAGAGCACAACCCAAACCTACCGAGATGCAGGTGCAACCGTTGTTGCACAGCACAAAAAGTCTCACGATTCTGAACTAACCGTCGTGTTTCATACCTCGGACGTTGATGCAATCATCGCCTTCTCTGAAGGAATGATGATGAGGGATTACAAGTATGACATTTACAAGAAAACCGAGGAAGATGACGAAAAAACTCCGTTAACTGCTCGAATCAACTGCAACGAAAGCGATGCATCCACCCTCTCTCTTGCTATTGACCGAGCAAGTGCAGTTGTGTCTGGCGTACATCTTTCCCGAGACTTAGGAAACTGTCCACCAAACGACATGTATCCTATGGCCTTCGCTGAAATGGCGGAGAAGTGGGCTGATGAATACGACAATGTCAAGGTTGAAGTCATTGATTACGAAACGGCAAAGCGCCATGGAATGGGTGGACTTGTCGCAGTCGGTATGGGTTCATCCCGAAAACCGTGCATGGTCATCTTCACACTCAACGGTGACCAGAAAGGGCGACACCCAATATTGGTTGGAAAGGGAATCACATTTGACACCGGAGGTATCTCTCTCAAACCTGGTGCAAACATGGATGAGATGAAGTACGATATGGGCGGTTCCGCAACGGTATTTGGTACCATGCAAGCTCTCGCAGCCATTGCCTACGACAAGAAGGTCGTCGGAATCACATGTATGGCTGAGAACATGCCAGCGGCAAATGCTCAGCGCCCAGGGGACGTTATCAAGACGCTCTCGGGTAAAACCATTGAAATTCTCAACACCGATGCTGAAGGACGTCTTGTTCTTGCAGACGGGCTTTGGAAGGCGGGAACTGACTTTGATGCAGAATATATCATCGACTTTGCAACCCTCACAGGAGCTTGCGTTGTTGCCCTTGGCCACGAAGCAACGGGCCTCTGGTCCAACGATGACGATTTCCGAACTCGAATCCATGAAACCAGCAAGGAAGTCGGCGAACTGGCTTGGCCAATGCCCCTTCTTCCTGCGTTTGAAAAGGAGATGACAAACTCAAAGATCGCTGACACTCGTAACCTCGGAGCAGGACGCTACGGTGGTGCAAACACTGCTGCAGCGTTCCTCAAGCAATTCGTTCCTCAGCGTGGCGAAGGCGACGATGCAGAAGACATTCCATGGGCTCACATGGACATTGCAGGAACCTACTGGGGTGCGAAGACCAACAAAATGGTCAATCACGGGGCTACTGGAGTTCACGTTCGAACGCTCGTGAAATTCATTACCGGCGAATGAACTTTGTTTGCAAAGGCGCACTAAAAAAAGCCGCTACATTTCGTAGATATGAGGCTGAGCCTTGCTTTTTGTAAGGTTTCAACTTCATTAGATTTATATGGAGTGCCACGGTGGGCACTATACAACCGATGGTTAAGTAGTGGTGAAGTGAATGGCAGACGACAAGTGGGAAGAAGACTTGCTAAACAAACTTGAAGAGATGCTTTCAAGCATGGGGATTCCCTTCAAGCGAGACCAACTGCGAGGCCTTTTGAACCAAATTCGTGACCAAGTCGGAGCGCTCGGTTTGGACCCGGAGCAACTAGCAAAAGGGGATGCAAACTTCAATCTCGATATGTCTGACATCGCCAAACTGTTCTCATCCGGAGGCTCCCTCGAAGACATGCTGAAGAATTTCGGCGTTGACGTTCGCGTTGACGCTTCTCCTGCTGCTGCACCAGTTGAACTTGACCCAAGTGCATTGGAAAGCAATGAAGAGACCCTCAAACTTCCAACCGAAGACATTTATCTCGACGGATGGAACATGTCTGTAACTATTGATTTCACCCTCAAAGGTGACATTGAAACCGAGCAACTAGAAATTGAGCTCATCAAGGATGGTTCTCAGATTGAAATCATGCGCACGACTCAACCCGCACCTTTGGCTTTGGTTCAGCTACCGCATCCGTGTGATGATGTCGTAGATTGGACGTTAAACAACGGAATTCTTGATATCACACTCAAACTAACTCCCCAAGGAAAAGCCCTTGAGTCATCTGTAAATGACGACGATATTCCCACTGTAAGCGAAGTCAACATTGACGTTGGAGACAACAGCGATGATGACGACGAGGATGACGGTGGGATCCCCATCTTTTGAGAAAAGGAAGTGAAACAACATGAGTAAAGTAATTGGAATTGACCTAGGAACAACAAACAGCTGTGTGGCAACAATCGAAAACGGAGAACCGGTGGTTATACCGAATGCAGAAGGCGCCAGAACAACTCCTTCCGTTGTGGCTTTTGCCAAAGACGGCGGAGAACGTCTCATCGGGGTTACTGCAAAGCGACAGGCTGTAACCAACACCGACCGAACCATGATCTCAGTGAAGCGACACATGGGTACATCATGGAAGACCGAAGTTGACGGAACTGAATACACTCCTCAAGAGGTTTCAGCATTCATTCTCCAAAAGCTCAAGGCGGATGCAGAAGCATACCTTGGACACGAAGTCACGCAAGCTGTCATCACCTGCCCTGCATACTTTACCGACGCACAACGAAAAGCCACCAAAGATGCTGGCCGAATCGCAGGGCTTGAGGTTCTTCGTATCATCAACGAACCAACTGCTGCTGCATTAGCGTACGGTGTTGACAAGACCCAAGACCAAACCATCCTCGTCTACGATCTAGGTGGAGGTACCTTCGACGTATCCATCCTTGAAATCTACGAAGTTGATGGTCAGCCTCAGATTGAAGTCAAAGCCACTGCTGGAAATAACAAACTTGGTGGAGATGACTTTGATGAGAAAATCATCGCTTGGATGGTTGCAGAGTTCAAGAAGGAAACCGGTATTGATTTGTCAAAGGATAAACAAGCCATGTCCCGACTGAAGGAAGCCGCTGAGAAGGCCAAGATTGAACTTTCAGGAACCCAACAAACCCAAATCAATCTTCCATTCATTTCCATGGCTGACGGTCAACCCGTCCACATGGACATGTCAATGAGTCGTGCTAAATTTGAAGACCTTATTGCAAAACTTGTTGAGAAAACCATGGTTCCTACTCGCCAAGCAATGAAAGATGCTGGCATTAAGAAAGGTGACGTTGACAAGGTAATTCTTGTTGGTGGTTCAACTCGAGTTCCAGCGGTCCAGGACGCGGTAGAAAAGGAAGCGGGCAAGCCACCTTACAAGGGAATCAACCCTGATGAGGCAGTTGCTCTTGGTGCGGCACTCCAGGCAGGTATTATTGCCGGAGATGAAGGTGTTTCAGACATTCTTCTCCTTGACGTCACGCCCCTTACTTTGGGAATTGAAACCCTTGGTGGTGTAATGACGACCATGATTGAACGAAACACAACCATCCCATCTCGACGCTCCGAAATCTATTCCACTGCAACGGACAGCCAACCAGCTGTTGAAATCCATGTGTTGCAGGGTGAGCGAGAGTTCGCCAAAGACAACGTTACGCTTGGGCAGTTTCAACTGGTCGGAATCCCGCCTGCACCTCGGGGAGTTCCTCAGATTGAAGTCACCTTTGACATCGACGCCAACGGAATTGTTAACGTCAGTGCTAAGGACATGGGGACAGGCAAAGAGCAATCCATCAAGATTGAATCAGCAACTTCGCTGACCGAAGATGAAATCCAAGGTAAAATCGCTGAAGCAGAGAAGTTTGCCGAAGAAGATCAACGCCGAAAGGGTAAGGTTGAGTTGCGAAATATGGCCGACCAAGTCGTATACCAAACACGTCGCACACTTGACGAGTCCGCTGACAAATTGGATGACAGTGAAGTTGACCCTGTGAAGGCTCACTTGGATGAGTTGGAAGCTATGGTTCAAGATGATGACGGTAAGCCAATTGATATCGATGCAATGGACGACGCGGCGATTCAAGCCAAGGTCAAGGAAATTGAAGAAGCCATGCACGCTGTTTCAACGAAACTTTACGAGGCAGCAGCTGCAGAGATGGCCCAACAAGAGAGCGGCGAAGATGGAGACATCAGCGTTGATGACGGTGTTGTTGACGCCGACTTTGAAGTCGTTGAAGACGAAGACTGAACTCAACTGCTCTACGCATCATGCGTTTGGCTTATGGGTAAGTGGCAGGTGGCCAGTGCATGAGCGAAGTTCCTATCCTTCAGGAAACGACTCGCACTACTGGGCGTGAAGCCCTTAGGAACAACATTACAGCCGCATTGGCTCTTGCAGGTGCAGTACGTACCACGTTGGGTCCACGAGGGCAAGATAAGCTCCTTATTGACGATGAAGGCCGTACAATGGTTACCAACGATGGTGTGACAGTCCTAGAATCTGCTAAAGTTGAACATCCGGTTGCAAAGATGCTCATCAATGCTTCAACAACCCAAGACCGAATCGCTCGAGACGGTACAACAAGTGCAGTTCTCTTTTCAGCAGAGTTGCTTCAAAATGCATGGGAACTTGTCCTACAAGGAGTACATCCCTCAGCCATTGCACGTGGTTATCGGTTTGCAGAAGAAGCCTGCAGGGGTCACTTTTCTTCATTAACTCTGCAGGCGAACGAGGTCATGCAACACCAAGCAGCTGTCACCTCACTAGCAGGAAAAATTCACGAAGCCATGCAGTTCCATCTTGCAGGCTTAGCCATTGATGCTGCTAAAGCAATTGTCTCAACGGGTTCTGACGGTATTATTGCGGACCCAACTCGTGTGAAAATCCTCACCCAAACTGGAGGCAGTATGACCGATTCGCATTTGGTGACTGGCTTGGTTTTGGCGAAGAAGAGAGCAATAGATAGCATGCCAAAATTGCTCAAGGCAGGAAAGGTTGCACTTGTTGATGGTGGTTTAGAACGCCGAAATATGATGAGCGATGTTAACTTGAAAGTAAGTGGACCTGGCGTACTTGAATCATTTAGAGCGAAGGAAAAAGAAATTCTAGACGCCCAAGTTGACCTTCTCGTTGAACTCGGAGTAACCCTTCTCGCCTGTAAAGAAGGAATTGACGACGATATGCATCAAGCATTGAGTCACGCAGGAATTCAGGCATATCGTAGAGTATCCCGTTCAGATTTGGACTTGCTTGCACGAGGAACAGGGGCCGTCTTGGGTTATGATATCAAAGGCTTGCAAAAGAGCGACCTGGGAGTTTTTATTGAGAGTCGAAACGAGCGGTGGAACGGAGTAATGCATTGGATTGTTGACACTGAAGAAGGTGGTGCAACCTTCATTGCAAAAGGCTCAACCAACGAAGCAGTTGGTGAAGTAGAACGTTGTTTTGCAGACGCCTTGGGGGTTGCTTGTCAACTCCTTGAAGAACCTGAACTCTTACCTGGTGGAGGGGCTACACAAATTGCACTTGCCCGTTTCCTCCGACGTCATGCTGAAACCATCCCTGGTAGAGAACAGCTTGCGGTTGAAGCCTTTGCTGATGCCTTGGAAGTCATCCCACGAGTTCTTGCCGAAAACGCTGGCTTGGACCCTCTGGATACCTTGCTTCGTGTAGTTGCGGAACAAAGTACTTCAACCTCAAAAGATGCTCATTGTATCGGCTTAGACGTCATCGCTCGTGGGCCTGCAAACATGAAAGAGAAAGGAGTTGTTGAACCCTTGCGTATCACACGACAGGTGCTTGCCGGAGCAACAGAAGCGGCGCTCTCCGTTCTTCGGATTGACGATGTTCTATGGGCAAAGCAAGATCCAACCATCCCTGATGGTTTGGATGAGGATTGAAAAAAATAGAGCAGTTGTTTGTTTTTATTGTCCACCCTTTCAAATAGCCTACTGAAGCCCGGCGATGCATGGAACACAGAAGTGAACCACCGGTTGGCATTGATGACATTGCCATTCACTTTCCTCGTCTGTACATGGACATGAAGGATTTCGCGACCCTACGCGGTGCTGATTACGGCAAATTGAGTAAGGGATTGGGACTTGAGGCCATGGCCATACCGGATGCCCACGAAGATACAGCGACAATGGGGGCAATGGCTGTTATGCAATTGATTGACCGTAACGGGATTAATCCCAGAGATATTGGGAGAATGTATCTTGGAACTGAATCCGCCCTTGACGGAGCGAAGCCAACCGCCACATATATTCTCGATATGCTAACGCAACGCTACTCAGAACGCTTTGGAAAAGACTGTTTTCAAACCTGTGATGTTGTCGATATGACCTTTGCATGCATTGGAGCAGTTGATGCAATGCACACCACACTTGACTGGGTAGCTCGCTCAAACGAAACCGATGAGCGATTGGGCGTGGTTATTTTCTCTGACAATGCAAAGTATGCTTTGGAGTCCTCAGGTGAGTACACCCAAGGTGCTGGTGGTGGTGCCCTATTGATTCGAAGGAACCCTCGCTTACTCGAAATTCCTGATTGCATAGGAGTTTCTACCACTCCTGTTCACGACTTCTTCAAGCCTCGCCGAAAGGTTACCATTCGCTCGGTCATTACAAACGTGCTTGAATTAGCCCAAGAAACGGGCCAATCAATGAAGAAAGGGCTAATTGAACGCATGATTCGCCATCTTCCAGAATCCACTGTGAGAAAACTTGGTATCTTTGCACATGGTGAGGAATCTGTGAGCGTTCATCGAGATGAGCCTATTTTTGATGGCCAATTCTCAAACCGATGCTATCAGACAGCAGTTCGCCAAGCCTTCCACGACTACACCCAAAAAGCAGCTCGGCAAGGAACATTTGACCCTGCAATGGATCAAAAACTCACCGAGCAATGGTCACGAATTATCATGCATCTTCCTTATGCCTTCCAAGCAAAGCGAATGTTTCCGGATGTTTTCCGTCATGACCGTCAAGACAGCGAGATGTGGGTCAATGTAACAGAGAATATCGGACCCATGCCCGAGTCACCTCATTCGGACAACGAAGACCTTGTTGAAAAATGGGAACAAGACATGGATGCATACCGTCGTGCAATCTCAAAAACTCCAGAATACATTGAATTCCATGCGAGCAGGATTGAGAAAGGTCAGCGTGCGAGTAGTTTGATCGGAAATCAGTATACAGGTTCTATTTTCCTTGCGTTGATGTCAACCTTCGAATCCGATTTGGAAGATAACAGTAACCTGGACGATACTAAATTTGGTTTATGCGGTTACGGATCGGGTGCTAAAGCCAAGGTCTTCAGCGGAACGGTTAGCCCAAGGTGGAGAGAAGTAGTTTCTCGTTGGCATCTCTTTGAACGACTTGCAGGCAGAATTGCGATTGATCATACGACTTATGAGAATCTCCACAAAGGTGTTCAAGATAACAGCGTTGTTGAACCTCAAGGCGAATTTGCTTTGGTTGAAATTGGTGATGAAGGTGTTGATGAGGGCGCCCGAAGATACCGATGGATTGGGGCTTAATCAAAGTCCAAAACAACTTTACCGCATTCTCCAGATAGGGCCAATGCGATTCCTTGCTCAAATTCGGAAACAGGCATTCTGTGCGTGAGAATCCGGTCTACGTCGATGCTGCCTTGTTCCAAAAGAACGTGCATTTTGTCCCAAGTTGACCACATTTTTCTGCCGTTGATTCCCTTCAAATGGAGGTATCGGAACACCACTTCATTCATCGGAATTTCTGTCATTGTTTGACCATAAACTGAGAGGATGTTTACGTAGCCACCCATTCTTGTTGAATGAATTGCATTGGATAACGCAGCAGGCGACCCAGATAACTCGCAAGAGTTGTCAACGCCTCTACCATCTGTGGCTTCAAGAATCCTTTTCACAACATCATCGTCCTTACCAAGGACTAAGTCTGCTCCTAATTCTTTTGCCAAATTCATTCGGTATTGATTGTCCCAATCGATTCCAATCACCATAGCCGCTCCCATTGCCTTGGCAGCATTCACTGCAAAGAGCCCGATTGGCCCCAGCCCGTGAATAGCAACTGTTGCACCATCAATGGGTCCTCCTGTGAGTGTGTGAATTGCGTTGCCCAGTGGGTCTTGAATGGATGCATGACCAGGGTCTAATCCAATAGGGACATGACGCGCATTGACTGATGGAATAGTAAAATATGGTGCAAACGCACCGTTTCCATGAACTCCAAAGATCGAACCGTTTTCACAAATGTGGGCATTTCCTTCTTCACATCGCGGGCAGTTCCAACAGGCAAGATGGCATTCAATGGCTACATTATCTCCGATTTTATGGGTGTTTACGTCTTCTCCTAACGCAACAACAATTCCACTCGTTTCATGACCGGTTACGGTTCCAAGGGGGACATTGTTCCGACTCCATTCGTCCCATTTCCATATGTGGAGGTCAGTTCCACAAACTGATGTCGATTGGGTTTTCACAAGAACTTCCCCCGGGCCAGGGGCAGGGACGGGATGTTCTTCGAGAGTAAATCCTCCCACCTCATCTTGAGTTTTCGTCCAAGCAGTCATGGTATCGGGTAGATGATTCATGGCTCGGCCTCGTTTCTGTTCACATCGGACACCTTTTCATCCTTCGCTCAAACGGTTTTCCACAATCGTTCAGTGAGTTTGCAAAACAACGCTGATGTTGAGGTATGTTGATTAGGGAGGCGCGACGGCCTAAAAGCCCGTTGATGGTGCATGAAATACGTAGTTGTTAGCGGAGGTGTGCTTTCTGGATTGGGAAAGGGCGTTACCGCAAGCAGCATCGGAGTTCTTCTCAAAAGCGCTGGCCTCAAGGTCACTTCCATCAAAATTGACCCCTATCTAAACAGCGATGCTGGCACGATGTCTCCCTTTGAACACGGAGAAGTTTTCGTTCTTGATGACGGCGGAGAAGTGGACCTGGACCTTGGAAATTACGAACGTTTCCTTGACATCAATCTTTCAAAGGACAACAACCTCACGACCGGGAAAATTTATTCGAAGGTAATTGAGGCTGAACGTCGTGGTGACTATTTGGGCAAAACCGTCCAAGTTATCCCTCATGTGACGGATGCTGTCCAAGATTGGATTGAGGACGTAGCAATGCGCCCTGCGGACGGTAGCGGGGAAGTTCCCGACGCTTGCATCATTGAACTCGGCGGAACCGTGGGTGACATTGAATCGGCCCCATACGTTGAGGCTCTGCGTCAATTCCAATTCCGTGTCGGAAGGGAGAATGTCAGTTTCGTTCATGTTTCTCTGGTTCCTGTTCTCGGCCCCGTTGGGGAGCAGAAGACAAAACCAACACAACACACTGTGAAGGAACTGCGTGGGCTCGGAATCACTCCTGATATCCTCGTTTGTCGTTCTTCACAGCCATTGAATGATGAAACTCGAAACAAACTCGCTGCATTCTGTCATGTGAAGCCTGAAGCAGTCATGTCCACACATGACGTCCCTAACATCTACCACGTCCCTCTTATGTTACAAGAGCAAGGACTTTGTGAGATCCTCGGCGTTGATTGCAAGAAAACGAACCTACTGAAGGAGTGGAGTGAAATGGCTCACCATGTCGATACGCTTTCCGAAGAGGTACATATCGCAATGGTTGGAAAATACACCGACCTTTCGGATGCTTATCTCTCGGTAATCAAGAGCCTACAGCACGCATCCATGGCCGTCAATCGTAAATTGGTTATCGATTGGATAGAAGCAAGCCATCTTGAATCCTCCTGGGCCAAAGAATCCTCTAAGGAACACAGCACTGCTTGGGATTTGTTGAAGCTCGCTCATGGTATTCTTGTGCCTGGTGGCTTTGGTGACCGAGGCGTAGAAGGGAAAATTCTCGCTGCTCACCATGCTCGGACCAACAAGGTGCCCTATCTTGGAATTTGCCTTGGTCTACAGGTTGCAACCATTGAATTCTGCCGTAACGTCCTTGGAATGGAAGGGGCAAATTCAACAGAATTTGAAGACAACCCGGAGCATGCAGCGGTTGTGTTCATGCCTGAGATTTCCAAGACTCATCTTGGCGGGACCATGAGGCTAGGTAGCCGTCCAACGCTTTGGCAGGTTGAAAAGTGTGCTATTCGGGACCTCTATGGGCCTGGCGACGCAGTTGATGAACGACATCGCCACCGCTATGAGGTCAATCCAGACTTGATTGATCGTATTGAATCAGCAGGTTTGGTCTTTGTTGGTAAGGATGAATCTGGCCAACGGTGTGAGATATTCGAACTCGCTGAGCATCCATATTACGTCGGTGTTCAGTACCACCCTGAATTCAAATCTCGACCAAATCGTCCTAGCCCGCCATTCCTCGGACTTCTTCAAGCCGCAGCAAAACGGACTTGAACCTTCAATCGTTATCGTTGAGTAGCGTAGATACAAGTTTGGGCAGCAATTCACCTGCAGGCCCAAGATGAACTTCATCGAATGCTGCAGCATTTATTGGGGCCTCAAGATTCACTAGAATCGTATGAGCACCAGCGTTGTTTGCCTGGTCAACGAGGCCAGCAGCAGGGTAGACATGCCCCGAACTTCCAACAACAATGAAAACATCACATGTATCAATCGCATTCATAATTTCCAGCATGTGCATGGGCATTTCTCCAAACCACACAATATCTGGGCGCATAGCTGATGGTTGTGCACAGCATGAGCAAAGGGCGACATCATCGGTCAGGTCCGATGGTTCCATGCGAACTTCCGATCGCAGGCTCATCTCACATCGTAATGTTTTGAGTTCACCGTGCATGTGCACCACTTCACTACTACCACTTCTCTCATGTAAGTCATCGACGTTCTGCGTGATGAGGGTAACTTGCTCAAGATTGTTCTGGAGATGTGTAAGGGCATGGTGAGCATCATTGGGTTCTACTTCTTGCAACTGGCGCCTACGTGCTTGGTAAAACCTCCAGACCATCTCAGGGTTAGTCGCCCATGCTTGAGGGGTTGCCACATCCTCAACACGGTGCTCTTCCCATAATCCACCGTTGTCTCGGAATGTTCTGACGCCGGATTCTGCAGAAATTCCAGCCCCTGTAAGAACAACAATTCTCGGTTGATTCATGATTTGGCCACCCACTTAGAGGATATGAACTCTCTCGGAAGAATTCTCAAGATATTGATGTGCCTTCGTTGGCTTACATTTCTGCAACACGAATGAGCCGGGTGGTCCTAAAACCTTGAAGAATTTTGATGAAACGCTTGTTTTGAAAGGCATCGTCTAGGGATGAATCCCCTGTGTCAATTCGAACAGCATCAAGCCCAATCAATTTCGAGGGGGTGGCTACGCCGAGAATGTTGTCATGGCCCACCATTCTCAATACATCAGGAGAGAGTTGAAGATTGCCCCGCCCGATAAGGAATCCTTGTCCACCCATGGGCGAAAGAAGTAAGAGAAGCGGCTTAGCCTCTCCGTCGGTTCCTTTGTGGGCTGAGATGAGTTCGAGTAATTCAGATTCATTCAAGTCACTATGAAGGGTTCCGCCATGAAACACGTCAATCCCTAGGAGTGTGAGTTCTTGATTGACATGCTCACCCATTCGCCGTAGTGTTCCACCGCTACCCCATATGACCATGAGATCGGGTTCGTCTTCAAGCAAAACTTGAACATGGTGAGCGAGTCCTTCAATGGTATCTTCTTCGCTCGCTCTCTCAACCTGTTCCTTTGCACCCTGCATAAAGCGGGGCGATGATGGTGTCCAAGCTTCACCGTACATACGAACCTTCCAAACGCCCTCCTGATAAATTTCCTCATCAAGATCCATTACTTCTGTAATTGCAGTCCTCAAGTCCCCCATAGCGAAGGCTAGGGTAACCTCGGCTGCTGCCTTTGGTGTTGTAGCAAAGCATCCTGAGTGCATTTTAACGCCACCAGGGACGCCTACGAGAGGGATTTTTTGCGCCTCTTCGCCATGCTGCTCAAGGATTGTAACAATATCTCTTGTTGTCCCGTCTCCTCCAGCATAGAGAATAGCATCGACCTTTGCATCAATCAATTGTTCAACCAGTTCCATTGTATCCTGCTGATTTGTCTGTTGAGGAGTGACGCCAATGCATTCTGCATAAGTTGATACCGAATTTGCATAATGCCACGAATCGCCCATTCTGCCGCTTAATCCAACCAGTGTGATGGTTGTTTTTGTTCGATTAAGCGAGGATGATAGCAATTGGTCGAGATGTTCCAAACATAATTGCATTCGAGGTCCAGCACGGTCTTCAGCTCCGGCTGCTCTGGCCTCTTCAGCTCGCCCATCACTGCCTTTGAAGCCTAAACGACCGCCGAGGCCAGCATCTGGATTGACCACGATGCCGATGCGCATGGTAGTGCCTAAAACTCGTCCCTCAAATAGCCCTGCTTCCTGCAATCTCGCTTTTTGGCAGGTCAATCACCCGAGCATTGATTACACAGAATACGCAAGGAGGTAACATGAAACGCTACGCAAAAGGAGGACCCAACCTTGACGACGTCCTTTCTGAGGGATTCTCTGAAATGAAAATCGGCGAAGAAAACATTGTAATTGCGCCCACTTCTGTACCCATAAAAAGCGAAGAGTCACCAGCATCAAAGCCTATCGAGTACGGCAAGAAAATGCAAGCCAAGGAGGATCGTGAATCCTTTGTTGTGGCTGCTCCTTTGACTAAAACCGACACAAAGGCGGAAGAGCAACCCGAACCGAAGCAAGAAATTCTCAAGACTCCAACATCACAACTTGGGGATGATTTTGACGTTGAATGGTAAAACGATGATTCGCTCAAAGGGCGTCAAAGCGATGCGCGGGATTCATAGCGAGGGTGCAACCCCATAGGGGTTGTCGGAGGAACCATTGATGAGCATGATTCATGTCACTTTGCCGGATGGAACGGTGAACGAATACGCCGCAGGCATTACCTGCGCAGAAGTCATCACCGATGCAATGGGCAAGAAACATGGTTGCCTTGCCGCAAAAGTGAACGGTACTGAGTACGATATGTCTCATGTGCTGGATGAGAATTGTTCCGTTGAAGGCATTCGTTCTGATTCCGATGAAGGCATTCACATCCTTCGGCACTCTGCCGCTCACCTTCTTGCTCAAGCGGTAATGGAACTCTATCCCGATGCACTGCCAACGATTGGCCCTGCAATTGACCGAGGATTCTACTATGATTTTGCAATGGAACCCATCGCAGAAAGTGACCTCAAAGCTATTGAAAAGAAAATGAAGGAATTGGCTCGTAGGAACTTTACTGTTGAACGTGTAGAACTGTCTGAAGACGACCTTCGAGAACACTTTATTGACAATCCTTACAAAATTGAGATCATCGATGATAAGTTGGAAGATGGGGATGGGTCAACCATCTACAAGCAAGGCGAATGGTACGACCTTTGCCTTGGACCGCACGTCCCGAACACCTCCAGATTGATGTTCATTAAACTCACTTCGGTTTCTCCCGCTTATTGGCGGGGCGACCAAGATAGAGAACAACTCGTCCGAATTTACGGGTTGGTTGAACCAACAAAAGATGCCCTAAGGGAAACATTACACCGTATGGAAGAAGCCAAAAAGCGAGACCATCGCAAACTCGGCAAGGACTTGCAGTTGTTCCATATTGACGAGGAAGTCGGTCAAGGTTTGATTTTGTGGACTCCAAGGGGGGCCGTTATTCGTCAGGAATTACAGGATTTTATTTCTCACCATTTGCGACGCCAAGGCTACAAGCAGGTCTTTACGCCTCACATTGGAAAACTAGACCTTTACCGCAAATCCGGTCACTTTCCATACTACCAGGAATCACAATACCCTCCTCTTGTTGAACGAGATTTAATGAATAAATTAGCCGATGAGGGATGCACATGTGGCGAATTATCAAATCTCATGAGAACTGGTGAAATCGAAGGATATATGCTAAAACCAATGAATTGTCCTCATCACATCAAAATTTATGCAAGTCAATCTCGCTCCTACCGAAATCTTCCACTTCGTTTGGCCGAATTTGGTACGGTTTACCGCTGGGAACAATCCGGAGAAATTTCCGGCATGACCCGAGTCCGTGGATTTACACAGGATGATGCACATTTGTTTGTGACAGAAGATCAAATTGCAGAGGAAGTTCTCGGTTGTATTGAATTGGTTCAAATCATCTTTGACAAACTTGGCATGTCGGATTATCGTGTTCGTGTTGGACTTCGTGACCCTGATTCCGACAAATATGTTGGAGACCCAGCACGATGGGACAAGGCCGAAGAAGCATGCCGTGCGGCAGCAGCCTCTCTTGGTGTGCCGTGGGCCGAAGAAGAAGGCGAAGCAGCGTTTTACGGACCCAAGATTGATTTCGTAGTCAAGGACGTTATCGGAAGAGAATGGCAACTTGGTACTGTTCAGGTTGACTATAATTTGCCTGAGCGTTTTGATTTGACCTACATGGGCAGTGATGGAGAACATCACCGTCCGGTCATGATTCACAGAGCACCATTCGGTTCCATGGAACGCTTTTGTGGCGTTCTCATTGAACACTTTGCAGGTAAGTTCCCAACTTGGCTTACGCCAACTCAATGCCATATCATCACCTTGGGAGAGCGACATGAAGCCTATGCAACGAAGGTTGCTCATGCTTTGAGGGAACATGATATCCGGGTCGAAGTTGATGCAACAGATGCTCACATCAAAAAGAAAATCAAGACTTACCGGAAACTTCAACCCGCCTACATGGTGATTCTCGGAGACGGTGAGATGGAAACCAATACGGTTAGTTTGCGAGCAAGAAACGGTGACCAAGTAGCCGATTTACCTCTTGATGATTTTATTCAACTCCTTCGTCACGAAATTGATGAAAAAACAAGCCAACCTTCGCTTGTAGCACCAACTGAATGAGGAAAAGGAAATGACGAATCTGGAAATCATTCAAGGATTTTCATTTAGTATGGTTCCTTCGTTATTTCTAGCATTTCTAACGGCGTGGTTATTTTGGGACCGAGTCGTCCCGAGACAACTCAAAGGACTACAGGTTGCTTTCAAAACGGGAGATAAGCGGTATGAAGTTCATCAGGTTACCGAATCCATTGATGATGTAAAACATCTTCTTTCTCTCCGTGGTATGCGTTTTGGCGTCCTATCTTATCTCATGGCCCTCATGGGTAGCCTGCTTTTCTTGTTCGAATTCATTGCGGTTAGAATGGAGTTCTCCGAGGGCTTTCATGCACCCGCAGTCGCTCTTGCTTTGATGCTCATCATACTGCCTGCTGTGATCTCAAGTGGAACTTCATTAGGTGCACAAGTGATTCGCCCATTGGGTACTATGAGGGCAACCATGCAAAACAATACGCGCATACGAAATGCAGGATATGTTGTTTTAACCATCTCTTGGCTTCTCCTTGCTGTTGCAGTAGGGTTGGTTCTCAAAAACCGAGGTGTCTCACAGACACATTTCATCAGTATTGCAACACTTGTTGCGTTCAGCCCAGCAATTCTTGCTTACGGGCGCATTCTCGGGTCTTCATGGCACGCCTTGAAACAATCCTCCCGTCAAATTTCCAAAGGAAAATCCTCTCCTTTCCACAACCATTTGCCAAATGCACGCCAACAATTTATTGCTCAAGTGGTTCATTTGAACTTGGTAGCCATGCCGTTTGTAGCGATCAACACGTTTCTCTCTTTGCTGGTTCTCTTGTATGACCCAACAATGTTTACTCATTCAGACCGCGTGCTCAGCCTTCCTGAATACCGCCTTCAATCCACCTATATGGAGGAAGGAGGATTGCTTGGATTTGGCCTTATTGAACTCTTTTCCCATATACCCCAAGCTGGTATTCGCGTCCCAATTGTGACCTCTCTCTTGCTGTTCTTATTACTGAACGTTGCTGCGGTAGGATTCCTGTTTGTCTATGAAGTGGCACGAATTCTCTTCCTTGATATTCAAGATGTTTCAGGCGTAGGTGGGATTCGCCTTGCAGACAGTAGATTGCTCCGAGCAGAACCAGTACAGCAAGCCAGTCTCCTCAATTTCTGCTTCACAGGATTCGCTGGTCAATCCATGTTGTTGTTAGCCCTTGCAATGATCACTTTCTGGGATTCTAGTTTTCTCCCACAAGGCGCTGCGTGTGGTTCTTGGGAAGCCAGTGTTTGTTCAGTGTTGGAAAAAGACATGTTGGAAGAGTTGACTTGGATGCTTGCTTCAGGCGGACAGGTTGCGTTCCTGGCGGTATGGAGTCTCTCTCTGCGAAGGTCAGGCCAACTCTACGATATCTCATTCGACGCTTCAATGGATGAAGACCGCACCCGCCTAAGAGGGATGAGCGATATGATCTATGTCAAACAACGCTCTGTTAACGAACTTATTGCAGCAGAAGATTGGGACACAGCTCTGCAACGGTATGAATCCTTATCAGAAACGAAGGAGGCCACCCTCGTTGGGTTGGATATGGTTCGCAAAACCAAAGCAACCATGCTTCTGTTTGCTGCCTTGGGTCGGTGGGACGAGGCTGAAGAAATAGCAATTGATCTTCTCGCGCTTAAGGGAGGAAGAGATGCTCAACTATCGAGAATGGTTCTCTGTGCAGCAAGCCTCGCTCAGCGTGATATGAAGGAAGCCCGTCCTCGACTTGACCTTCTGCCAAATGACGACATTGAGGCGGTCCGTATAAAGTGGGTTTCAACCGTTCTAAACAGCAAAGGAACTTTGAATAGCCAGACCAAATCTATGCTCGGTATTGACCCTCTGACAAAGAAAAACATCGAAATGTTACGTCAGTATGGGGCGGCCGAAGTCTCAACTCCACGTCCAAAGAAGGTCATGACTGCCATTGACCGCAGAGTGTTCCTCTCTGAAATAGCTCGCATGCGATTGGTAGGCAAGAGTGAATATGCGCTTAACCTGCTTGAGGAGGCCATAGAAGCCGCTCAGGACATTGACTGGGTGCACGGTAGAATCACTCAAAGTCTTCTAAATTTTGATGTTGGTCGTGTGATGACTGCGGTGGACCTTGCAGAGCGGGTTGCAAAAGAACATCCACGTAATCCTCACGTGCGATCGATTATGATTCATTATGCAGCCTTAGGCCATACGGCCATGCCATCATCCGAGCATACCAAGATTGAGTGGCTCTTTGAACTAGGAAGCGATTGGAGAGTCACCTGGCCTAAGCACACCGTCGCACCTGCGCCAGTCTTAGAATCAGAACTGTTACGCCAACATGCTTGGTCGGCTAATGGCTGGGTTGGGTTATCCAGTGAGAAGGGATTGGAGCGATTACAAAAGAGCAGGAAATCACCTCACAACAAACTGCCTGAGGAACTTCCTTTGGCCCTGTACACTCATCTGTCAGGTCTTCTCGTGACAATCGGTGGAATGCCTGTAGATTTAGGACTGCCAGGTGACTTTGATTTGGACTCTGCAGACAGTAAAGATTTACTCTCCCTGTCCTGAGGTCAGCGTTCACCTGTTCAAATGGGGCATGAAGAGTGCCCAAGCAGTTTGTAGAAGGGGCAAAATCCCATTGCAGAAGTAAGTATGCCCCAGGTGCCCAATGCAAGGAGAATGATGTCCCAGTCAATACCGGAGAGGTACTCTACGGTAACCATCCCGAAACCAGCAAAGAGACGAATAAGACGATCATTTATTCCGAGATTCATTGTTTTTCCTCAATACCCAATCTGTGGATATTACATATAAAGGACTGTTTTTATTGATTCTGCAACGATTTTACTTCACCTTGAGATAATTCACGTCGTATTCAATATCGTAGGGCCAACAATTTTTGCACCTTCCGGACCACTTATTGTGAAGGTTATGATGCAACTTTGTGAACAGATGTCTACACCGTTTTCGTTCACATTCAAGGTCTCTCCAATTTCCCATGATGAATTATCCTTACCTCCCGGCTGAACCACTTGGCAGTCTCCGTCCGTAGTGGTTGTAGAGCAAGTATGGGAGATGCTATCCCGTGTGACAGTAATCTCAAGTTCGGAGAAATCCATGTCGGAGCCCCCTTTCTCATCAAGTATAATCATGAATAGGATGTCGGAGGATGATTCAGAATTCACTAAATCGCTTGAATCATCGAGGGAATAGTAGAATTTTTGTTGTTCGGTGATGCACCCTGAGGACATCAATGAGAACGAAAGCATGAGCATCAATA
>JABJFP010000051.1 GCA_018662715.1 Methanobacteriota archaeon
AAAAAACTGCTTGTCGTCGGAGCCGGTGGCATCGGTGCAAGTCTTTTGGAAAACCTGATTCCAGCCATCACAAGAGTCTCGCTGCCCTGCTCAGTGACCATTATGGATGCTGACACCGTAGAACCAACCAATCTTGGCCATCAGCGCTACAAGTTGACTGATGTTGGCCATCACAAAGTCACACAGCTGGCCCAACGACTCAATTCAGAACATGTCAATGTTAGAGGGCTTCCTGAAAATTTGAGGCAAGCGAACCAACTCAACGGTTTTGATTTGGTCGTAGTTTGCGTTGATAGGCCAGAGCCTCGTCGCTTGGTTCACGGTCTTGATATCCCTTGGATTGATTTGCGTTGTTCTGGAGATGGTTGGGTCGCTCTTACATCGCAAAGCTCGCAAAGGTTGGTCCAAAAAATGACACCAGACCACGAACCAAAGAGTTGCCAGGTTGATGGAGCATTGGATTCCGGAAACCTCGAGTTTGGCTTTGCTGTCGCCGCTGCCATTGGTTCACAATGGGCCATGCAAGAATTACGAGGGAAGCCTTCTCCGACCCAAACCATGGGTAGCATCACCTATGGTGCTCTTTCATTTCCGGAGGTGAAAGCATGATGGTCGAACTCCCGGAATTTTCCAACACTGGTTTGGATGAAGCCACATGGGACGAAGCCTGTCTCGCAGCAAGTGAACGGAAGGTTGCTAACCCTCAACTTCTTTCAGCCCAAGAAACATTGGCTGCTCACAGCCGTTGGGATGGCGTGTATATTCTGTCTGTTCTTGCGGGCTTGGAAACCTCTGTCCTCATCGACGCTGAAGACAGCATCTACATCGATTGGGGAACGGCCGGCCAAGTGACCCTCCAACCACCATTAGGGGCAAAAAGTCCGTTCAAGTTATGGGTTCATACTCACCCTGATTTTGCAGCGTATTGGAGCATCACCGATACCAACAGTCTATCTCTGGGTACTATGATCCTGGAGACTGCAATGGTCTTGGGCGAACCAGGTCCTAAATTTACGAGCAATTCAACGTTCAATAAACAACTGGAAGCACCGTTTATTTCCACCGAAGGACCCCTCTCAAATTGGACCAGTGAAGAACCAACTCCTTGGCATTCGTGGTACAGGAACAACAACATTGCAGTGGAGGGAGAAGCATGAGTGCTCGGAGGCCAAAAGACGAAGAAGAATTCGTGAAGGCGCTCTTAGCCATTGAAGAAGGGCGAGGGAAAAGCATCGGTGAAGTCATACAGGAAATTACCGGCTCTGCTCCATCTGAGGAAACCATAGAAGCCGTTCGTAATCGATTGCAACTCGCTCAGGAAAACGGGGAATCCGTTGACATCGCATCAATTGTTGAGTCGCTCAACAGTTTGATGTCCGAGTGGGTCTAGACTCATTCGTTGTTGTAGGTTGCTCTGCGGTTCTCAATAAGTGCAGACAAGCCTTCTAGAGCATCCTTGGTTGAGAAAATCCTATTCAAACCATCCAGTTCCATCTGTAACCCGTCTCCGAGAGAAGTTGACGCCGTGGCGTTGATGAGGTCACTCGCCATCTTCAAGCCAATAGGGGCCGTAAAGGACAAACTCTTGATTTGACGTGAAACCGTTTTGTCTTCCGTTTCAAACCCATCCGGACAAGTTCCACTCATGAGAGCAGGCATGTTAGCATCCGAGTAGAATGAAGATGCAAATTGAGCCACTTTGGAATCGGGATTTGACGGCTTTCCAGGATATTTGTTGGCTGGCTTTCCTTCCGAGGAAAGAGATGCTACGCAAGAATCAACGCTGGCGACGTCCACAAGGTGGGTAATCAAGCCAAGATCCTTTGCGGTTTGTGCATTCATGAAATTTCCAGCCAATACCGCCCATCGAGCTGCAGGAATACCACATATTCGTGCGGGCCGTTGTGAACCTCCAAGTCCAGGATAGATTCCAATTGAAGTCTCTGGGAAGCGGAATTGCGTTCTACGGGTTCCAATTCGGTAATCGCAAGCAAGAGCGAGTTCAAGCCCACCACCAAGAGCCAGGCCGGTTGTCAGAGCCACGGTTGTCTTTGCGGAGTTTTCAAGCATGTCGAGCATGGTATGGCCGTCCGCAGTGAAATTGTAAATTTCTGGAAACGCATCTGCTCGGATTTTGTCAACAAAGAATTTGACGTCGGCTCCGGCGACAAATGCCTTTCCAGCTCCATCAAGGACGATGGTATGGACAGAAGTATCTGAGTTGGCTGCTTCAACAGCCGTTGTCAGTTGCTCTACTACCGTCACATTGAGGGCGTTCATGGCTTCTGGCCGGTTGATGGTAATGGTCGCGATACCGTTTGTGATGGTTGTATCGACATAAGAAAAGTCCCAACTGTTTTCGCTTTGTTGGGTAAAGAAAGTCGGAACATTCCAGCCTTCTCCAGCCACTTCTGCATACTTCATAGCCATTCTATGGGCTTCTTCAACACCAATTTTATTCATCAATTCAAAAGGTCCACGAGCCCAGCGGAGGCCAACCTTTGCACCGCGGTCAACGTCTTCCATGCTGCAAATATCTTCGTCAACGATTTGTGCTGCAACGCCAAAAACAACACCAAGAAGACGTTCTGAGACTGCAGTATATTGGTCCTCGGAATACGCTGTTTCACCGGTAACATCCCATTGAGCATTTGCTTCAATCAAATCTCTGAGGTTTTGTGCACCGGTATATCGGGGTGTGTTGAGTTGCTCTGCGAGATAGTCGGTTGAATGCAACGCAATAGGAGGTCCTGTGAGGTTCATCAAACCGAAGGGGCCGAGTCCAATTCGGAAGGCTTTGCAAGCGATAGCGTCAATTTGAGCTGCGGACCCTGCACCTTCTTCCAAAAGTAAACACGCTTCATTCAGCCAAGGAACGAAGAAGCGATTCACAACAAATCCTGGACGGTCAGCACAAACGATGACAACTTTACCAAGCATTTTGCAGTACTGAACAACCTTATCGATGGTTTCTTGGCTTGAAGATTGAGCAGGAATCACTTCTACCAAACGGTTTTTTGCTGGATGATAGAAGAAATGGAGGCCAACAAAGCGGTCAGGACGGCCTGTCGCTTCGGCAAGGGCATTGACTGAGAGTGATGATGTGTTTGATGCAAGGATGGTGTTAGGCCCACATACCTTGTCAAGCGTAGCAAATACTGCTGTCTTCACGTCAAAATCTTCGAAAACTGCCTCAATGACCAAGTCAGTATCAGTTGCAGTTTCCTCAACTCCAATCACACCGGTTATGCGGCCTTGAATATCTTCCACTTGCTGAGGAGAGAAAATTCTGCGTTCAACTGCTTCGGAGAGAAAATTCGTGATAATGGACTGTCCACGTTCAACCCATTGTGCTTCTCGGTCCACCATTTGGACATCAAATTCTTCTTGAGCACTTTTCTGGGCAATTCCCGAGCCCATGTTTCCTGCGCCGACAACGGCTACACGCTGAATAGGTTGCATGTTACTGCGCAATCAAACGATGCTCATGAAGCATACGGATGGTTCACAATGACGAAATCTCGGTCCAAGCATCGCCCATATCACGATGGAAACGCTCTGGTGATAGAAATTCAACATGTTTGATGAGGTTTAGATCCGGCTCACGGTCTGCTCCACTGCGAGCCACCCACCGGCCATGAATCGTTTGAATTGCATCCCGCCAAGCATCTTCGTCTTCAGCATCAATGCATTGACCATCCGGCATCAATTCGTTGTGCGCAGGTCGGTTCGACGCAAGGACGGGTTGACCTGCAGCCATTGATTCAACAGGAGGGTAACCAAACCCTTCAGCTCCCGAAGGAAACAGAAGCGCTTCAGTGTGCCACCGATAATGATTGAGTACGTCATCGCTAATGTCGCCCCCAACTTGAGTCCATGGGACACCCTGCTGAGATGCATATTCGCTTGCGGCCACACCTCCGTAGGGGCAAGAATCCCCGCCGATGTGATGAACCATCAAAGATTGAAGAAGTTCTTCAGGCAGTTTACTTAGCATTCTAATAAGGAATTTTAAACGCTTTCTAGGGTCGTGGCTTCCAACGACCAAAAGGTTGCATGTCGCCGATGAAAGTCCACTCGGTGGAGAGGGTAAAGGCAAGACTGGAGCAAAATCGGCAGCATCCAACCCATATGGAATGCGGTAGAGGGGTTTGTTAGGAAAATGCTTCTGACACAAGGATTCCGTTGCTTGCGTATTACAGATGATGGCGCTGGCTCGACCGATTCCTTTCATCAAACGTTTCAAATCCGAGCGACGGTACAATGGTGGCCGTTGT
>JABJFP010000316.1 GCA_018662715.1 Methanobacteriota archaeon
AGGGGATTACTTATATTTAGTCTTTGCGATTGAGTCATTCTTGGAATTAATAGTCCTTGACTCTCACTCGCTAATTCTAATAAGGCACATACAGGAGATGTTGTTCCTGTACCGATAGATACTCCTGTTCCACCACTAAATGTTAGGTGATTAGTATCTTGGTCGACAATACGGTTACTATCAAGTGTACCATCGTCTGTATATATGTTGGTATTAGGTATCGTTGAAATATCTCTGTACTTTACCTCAGTACCATCAAGTACTAAAATAGAGTTGACGTTAACATCTAAGTCAACTGTCGAGATAAATGTCTTTCCACTTACCGATAAACCATGTCTTGTTACAAACTCTCTTGCCATTTTATTTTTTTTCTTAAGGCTATTGAGGGAAGGAGGACTTCCCTCAAAATTTTAATTATTATTCTTTATTATTAAATAGATATTCTAAGTAATAACATTGGTTATTATAACTTTTATTTTAATTATATTTTAACCGCTCTTGTATTCGCTGTACAGTCCATATTTTGAGTTGCTCCTGCAACGACTCTTATTTCACCATTTGCAGTTGCGTCAAGCTCAACTACACCCAATGACGTACCTAAATCAACAGTCGACCAATCAGCAAATTCTACCGAAGGTGTATTCTCAGCGTCTCTACCAAATACCGCAGTAAAGAATCCTGAACGGTATCCATTTCCTCCACCTTTTTCACTTAAAAAGTATTCAACGTGAACCGCACCATATACCAATGGGTCAACATTAAATAAAACCTGTGTACCAGCACCTGTCGATGTAACTCTTATTGTTTGTTCTGAGTCAATTAGAACTGTGTTACCATCATTTCTTGTTAAAGTCGCCTCAGGGTAGTCAACAGTAGCACCCGTCACAAATGTATCACCTGTTAATGTACCAAATCCTGAAACTACAATATCGGACTCTAAACCATCGTTTATCGCTAAAGTAAGTGACCCCGCGTTTAGTGTCGCTGCCGTGATAAATGGTAATGCCACCGGTGTCGTACCAAGTGTACCTGTTCCTGCAAACGCTACGTCCCACGCACTACTGTAAGTAACCGCAGTTAATGCGTCTACCGTACCTAAAGTTGTAGTACCATTAGATGTGTTTAATGTTATTACGTTATTAGTTATTGAACCACCTGAAACGTATGGTTGGTCAGTATTTATCGTTATTATGTTTGTCGCCGAACCTACTGTTGTTATTCCTTGACCTCCTATAATTTGTAATGGAGTCGCTAAACCTAATTGTACAGTTTGACCAATACCTTGGTCACCAGTTAAATTAAATTGGAACCCTGTTACGTCAAAGTCAGTACCATCATTTAAATCTATAGTTAATACTGAACTACTTAGTGTACCGCCAGTTGCGAAAGTATCTCCTGTTAATGTACCAAAACCTGAAACAACGATGTCAGATTCTAATCCTTGGTTTATTTCTAAAGTAAGTGACCCTCCATTTAAAGTTGCCCCTGTAATGAATGGTAATTCAATTGGACTAGTACCTAAAGTACCATATCCAGCTAATGCGACATCCCAATCGTTATTATAGGTTAAACCTGTTACCGCAGCCACTTCTACGTTAAAGTCTACTCCTTGATTATTTGTGAAAGTCATTGCTCCTGTACTTCCATTTAATGTACCTCCCGTTACGTGAATATTCACGTCAGCGATTGATATTGTACCTCCTTGATTATTTGTTAATACAAGGGTCGAATCTCCTATTCCGCTTAGTGTACCACCTGATATGAAAGTATCACCACTAAACGAGGCTAGTGATAAAAAATTTACTTCATTATTTGACGGGTCTAACGCTAAAATAGTAGACGATAATGATTGGTCTAATTGTACGTCTCCAAGGAATGTACTTCCTGAGACTCTTAAACCGTTTCTTGCTACTAATTCGTGTGCCATTTTTTTATTTTTTTATATAATGTGTTTAATTATCCTAATATTCCAGGTCCCCCCTAAAATATTGGCTTTTAGTAACGCATTGTTACCATCTAATTCCATTCCCCATGAAAAATTATTAGTTGTTCCTATATCAACTGTTGAGGAATCATTAAATTGTATGTCAGTACTTGACCATACGGACTGAACTGTTCCCGCTCTATAGTTAGTGCCGTCATCAATCACATAATCAAAGAACGCCCCTTTATAAGTTGTGGTATCTACAAAATCAATTGTCGCACCACTAACTGATACATTACTATCATTAACTAAACCTATATGAGTTAATATCTCTAATCCCGTTATCAACGATGTGGTCCCATCATTTTTATATAATGTAATAGAACCTCCTGAATATGTCCCACCTGTTACTTCAGCTGCGAAACCTGTGGCGTTAAAATCAACTCCATCATTTAAACCTAAAGTTAATTCTTTTGTTAGTTGGTTATATGTTACACCTGTTACGTATGTATCTTCAGTAGCCCCTGTAGTGAACCCCGTTATTTGAACATTACCAGAATCATTTCTTTCAAGAGTTAAAGTACCTGTTGAGTTAGTGTAGGTACCACCCGTTAAGTAGGTATCAGTACCTGTACCACCCGTAGTAAAACCTGTAACATTGAATGTTCCACCCGTACTATTAGTAAAGACCGCAGTACCATTAGTATAGGTACCACCTGTTACAGTAATATCGGTACCGTAAAATATTCTCCATCTGGCGTTTGCTCGTGTTACTCCACTAACACCTTCAATTGAAGAATCTAACCAAGATTCAATTAACGAACCTCCATTAGGGTAAGGTGTACCAGCATTTAACCTATCTCTAACCGTCCATGATATAATTTGACCACTATTACCATCAACCGTTGATGTAACACTACCTTCAGTTTCTGCGTTGTCAAATAATGTTTGGTAATCATCAATCACATATTGATAAGTTAATTTTGTTTCATGAACATAAACTAACATACCTAACCTTCTTCTACCTGAAGATATACCATCTCCTTCGAGGGTTAAACTGTTGGCAATAAAGTTACTATTTGGCGATTTAGTGTATTCAACTGGTATGACATTTCCACTAAACGTAATTGGACCTGAAGCCGCCCCTCCGTCAGTGAAATTTAAATCATCTAACCCCCATACTTCCATGTAACCACCAATATTAAATACAGAAAAATTAGTACCTTTAACTGTGGTATTAGTAACTGACCAAGTATCTGGAACTATCTGTGTTGATATCGGATTTCTATATATGTAACTCATCTATTAATAAATATATTAAATTA
>JABJFP010000052.1 GCA_018662715.1 Methanobacteriota archaeon
TACGATTTGAATCAAAGAAGAATTCATTTTGACGAGGGTGACGGTGAGAGAATTTCTTGACATCACCATTAATTTTCCAACCTGCCACAGCGCATGCTGAATCTGTTGGGTCTCCTATAGCCTGCCATAGTCCATCCGACTTCACCAAATTAGAATTATGGCAAAGGGAGAGACAAGCAGCTGTAAGACGGAAATTAAGGTCAGAGTGTTGTTTCATCAAATCTTCATCGTTGAGTTCATCCCCATCGATAACAACCGAGCCTGAAGGTTTGAAACCCTCTCCAGTGAAACCATATTCTTGAGTGAGGGTTGATAATCTACGTACGGTCATTTGATTTTTTGTTAGCGTTCCTGTTTTATCAGAACAAATTACCGTGGTCGAACCAAGGGTTTCAACTGCCTTCATTCGGCGAATAATCGCTTTGTGCCGAGCCATATTACGCATACCAAGCGAAAGGGTGATCACAAGAATAATCGGCAAGCCTTCAGGGACAATCGCCACGAATATTGCAATGGCTACTGTGAAACTTTCTAGAGCGGCTTGCTTCAAATCGGGATTGGGTTGGCCGTATTCAACTATCATTTGCAATGAAACCAACAGAACTGCTACGATAAGCGCAATGAATCCAAGGAATCGGCCTAAACTTTCAAGTTTAAGTTCAAGTGGCGTTTTAGGAGTTTGTGCATCGGCTATGTCTCTGGCAATTTTACCAAGCTCAGTCTTCATCCCGGTGGAGACAACCATCCCTAGTCCGCGACCTGAGGAAACAGTTGTCCCCATGTATGCCATGTTTCTACGGTCGGCGAGCAAAGCGTCTACAGACAATTTATCTGATTTCTTTTCGATGGTATCGGATTCGCCTGTAAGCGCAGATTCATCAATTTTACACTGTTGAGACCATAGTATTCTGACATCCGCTGGAACATTGAGCCCCTGTTCCAAGCGTACAACGTCTCCAGGGACAAGTTCTGACGTCGGAATTTCGTTTTCATAATCTCCGCGAATGACAACACAATTTGAAATTGACATTTCCTTGAGAGAATCCATTGCTTGTTCTGCTTGACCTTCCTGCCAGAATCCGAAAAATGCATTAGCGGTTAGGACTAAGAAGATGAAAATCGCATCACCGGGTGCGTCCGGGTGGATCGCAAGAGCAACGAGTGCAGCACCGATGAGGAGATAATTCAACGGATCGTTATACTGTGAGATAAACCGCATGAAAGCAGAAGATTTTTCGGCCTCATCTAGTTTATTGAAACCGAACTGTTTTTGTCGCTTAGTTACTTCATCAGGATGGATTCCTTCCATAGAGGAATCCAAACTCGTAATACAGTCATCAAGGGCTAATGTATGCCACTTCTCTTCTTGCAAATTAAACACCCACGCAAGAATGAAAAAAACCGATGGTTAATCTCATCTACCAGCCTAACGGAGCAAATGCTTGCTTAATATCTTGATGTAGAAAACCCCTACGCTTTACGGGGCAGAATATACTTACCCACACCGTCTCGGACATGTATGGCGGCAGGACATGAACCCTACATTTCTGCGAATGAAAGTCCCAAAGAATTGACCCTCCGAGTTATTCTTGTCGGAATCGTTCTAGGGGTGTTGATGACTGCAGCCAATGCATACCTTGGTTTGTATGCCGGCATGACTGTTTCAGCGAGTATTCCTGCAGCGGTAATGTCGATGATTATTCTCCGTACGATGTTCAAAGACGTATCCATTTTAGAAAATAATGCAGTACAAACCATGGCTTCAGCAGGTGAATCGCTCGCTGCTGGAGTAATTTTCACTGTCCCTGCATTACTTGTCATGAACCTTTGGACCTCTATTCAGTGGATGGAGACTCTGATCATTGCCACACTGGGAGGCTTGCTCGGCACCATGTTTACGATTGCCTTGCGGCGTCTCTTCATTGTTGAGGAGGCACTTCCTTATCCTGAAGGTGTTGCTTGCAGAGAGGTCCTGGTCGCTGGCGAGGAAGGTGGCGATGGGGCATTAGCAATTCTTTACGCTCTTGGAATCGGTGGAATCTACGGACTCATGGTCAAGGGATTCCAAGTTACACACCATACAGTAGAAGGCGCATTCACATTCCTCACAACACGGATGTACGCCGGGATGGACTTATCAGTGGCCCTTTTGTCTGTTGGATTCATCGTCGGAATTCGAATTGCGTCGTTCATCTTTTTTGGGGGCGTACTTGGATTTGGGCTGCTTGTTCCCATGTATGGGCTCATCTACGGATGGCCGGAAACAGACAGTCTCGTGGACGGATTTTATGCCATCTGGTCATCTCAAATTCGTTACGTTGGAGTCGGAGCCATGGTAGTTGGCGGCGTGCATACTCTATGGTCGATGAGGAAGACCATCGTTACTGGATTATCAAAGGCTTTCATCAAGTCTGACGATGACGTTGGAGAATTGCCCAGAACAGAACAAGATTTACCGATGCCATACGTCTTTATGACCTGTGGAGTACTTATTGTGCTCACGTTCTTTTTCTATTGGTGGTCAACTCAATCGTTTGTTTTAGCCCTCGCAGGTGCGCTTTTCTTGGCTTTTGTAGCCTTCTTCTTCGCCGCGGTGGCTGGATACATAGCAGGAGTCGTAGGGTCCTCAAATTCTCCCGTTTCGGGGATGACGATTGCTACGCTATTGTTCACCGTTGGGCTTGTATGGGTTGTTGGCGACCTCATGCTCAATATGGGGACTCAGGATTTGATGATGGCAACCTTGCTTATTGCAGCAATCGTTGCCACCAGCGCGGCCATTGCAGGGGATGTAATGCAGGACCTCAAAACAGGCCACATGCTTGGTGCAACACCAAAGCGTCAACAAGTTGCTGAAATTATAGGAGTCCTAACTGGCGCTATCGTAATTGGGCCAGTCCTTTCGCTTCTGCATGATGCATTCCGAATTTCCCAGACTGCCTGCCAGTTGAATCCACTGCCAAGCGACCCGACATGTTCTAACGCATTGTTTGCCCCACAAGCGGAATTGATTGGAGCAATTGTCCAGGGGGCTTTTGGTGGGGACCTGAACATCCAGATGGTATTACTGGGAGCCGTGATTGCTGTTACCCTCATTATGCTCAAGATGCCTGTTATGAGTGTAGCGATTGGAATTTATCTTCCTCTCGGCCTTTCAGTCCCAATTATGGCGGGTGGAATTATTTCCCACTTTTTGCTGAAGAGCGCACATCTACGAGTTGATGGAATTCTTCATGATGAGCCATCGCCACAAGCACAGAAAGCTGCGAAAGAAGTAGAAAGTCGAGGTGTACTTATCGGTGCTGGATTCATTGCTGGAGAATCCATCATGGGTGTTTTCATCGCAGTGCTAATTGTCGCTAAAATCAACTTGCCTGAACTCTTCAATGTCGGCACACTCAATAATATGTTTTCATTGATCTTCTTTGGTTGGTTTGTTGGTGTCTTTATCTGGTTAGCAACTCGGGCACTTCCAAAGGGTGGGTCATTGTTCGGAGATGTTGTCGTTATTCTAGCCGAAACCATTGGTGATTTGCTCAATTCACTCAAGCCAAAGCAACGTTGAATGACTGAAAATCATCAGCGTCAAAGTCCACAAGGATGAAAGGCCATCCATGCCCGCAAACTGTTGTTGGTGGAACCATGACGACGGCTGATGAACTACGAGAAGTTGCACGAAAATGTCGGGTCCATATTGTGGACATGGTCTACAGAGCCCAAGCAGGCCATCCTGGAGGGTCGCTATCTGAAATCGATTTGCTAACTGCACTGTACAAAACCCAACTCAATGTTCGTCCTTCCGAGCCTAAGTGGGAAGATCGTGACCGATTCATCCTATCAAAGGGACACGCGTCGCCTGGAATGTACGCAATCCTCGCCGAAATGGGGTTCATCAGCGTAGACGACTTGGAATCATACCGAGTACTCGGTGGAATCTGTCAGGGTCACGTCGACATGAAATGGTGCCCAGGTGTTGACTTCTCAGCCGGTTCTTTAGGTATGGGTCTGTCGTTTGGAATGGGAACTGCAATTGCAGCACGCCTCGACGGTAGTAACCGTCAGACATACGTGATGCTTGGAGATGGAGAAATTCAAGAAGGAAGTGTTTGGGAAGCAGCCATGGCATCTGCCCACCATGAACTCGGAAATTTGAATGTTATTTTGGACCGAAATAGAATCCAGAACGATGATTTTTGTGAAACTCAGATGCGTATGTTTGACATCCCTGCAAAGTGGAAGGCCTTTGGCTGGAATGTAATGGAAATTGACGGACATAGCATGGAAAGTATTGTTGAAGGATTGGAGTTCCTCGCTCAATCAAACGATGGACCGTCTATCCTGATTGCTCAGACCGTAAAAGGAAAGGGAATTTCCTACATGGAGGATAACCCATCATTCCACGGTGCTGCTCCGAATGATGAACAGTACGCTCAGGCCATGAAAGAATTGGGGGTGTCTGCATGACCAAGATGGAAGCAACACGAGATGGTTACGGTCAAGCATTGCTTGAACTGGCGGACAACGAAAAAATTGTTATCCTTGAAGCAGATTTGGGGAAGTCAACCAAATCCCTTCACTTTAGAAAAGCACATCCTGAACGTACTGTTTCATGCGGAATAGGAGAGCAAAACATGGTCCTCGTAGCCGCTGGAATGGCTGCAAGTGGGTACATTCCTTTTGCATCAACATTCGCAATATTCACGGAAAGGGCCTTTGAACAAATGCGAAATGGTGTTGCTCGTCCAAATCTCCCAGTCCATCTTTGTGGGTCCCATGGCGGTACGCACACAGGCACCGACGGTTCATCAGCACAGTCGATTGAGGATTTGGCTATATACCGAACATTGCCGAATGTAACGGTGATTCACCCCAGCGATAGTGTAAGTACACGAGTTCTAACCAAGCAACTTGCCTCATCACCATCGCCATCTTACATGCGAACTGCTAGGAATAAAACGCCAGTTTTGTACGATGATGTCGGTGAAGATGTCATCCAAATTGGAAAAGGAATTGAACTCAAAAACGGTTCTGATGTTGCAATCATTGCGTGCGGAGTGCTTGTATCTGAGGCGTTAAAGGCTGCTGATTTACTCGCAGAAGAAGGAATCCACGCAACCGTCGTAGACATGCACACGATTAAGCCGCTGGATTCGAAACTGATAGATGCTGTATCAGAACGATGTGGCTCCCTCGTTACTGCAGAAGACCATTCCATCATCGGTGGCCTGGGCGGTGCGGTCGCCGAGCACCTCTCCACAACCGATGGAACTCCCTTGGAGCGAGTCGGTGTGAACGATCGATTTGGTGAATCCGGACAAGCTCACGAGATGCTTGAATTGATGGGACTCAACGCTGCCCACATTGTCCTAGCGGCAAAGAAATCCATCTCTCGTAAGTGAAACCTGCTGAACAACCATTAGTCGCATCCTTCACGGCCTTCTATGCAAGGACGAGATTCGCTGATCAATGTAATGAACATCATAGATGAATTCACGCAGGAAAGAGATTGGGAGCAATTTCACAGCGTCAAAAATGTAATGGCTTCAATTTCTATTGAATCCGCTGAACTCAACGAAACAATTCAATGGTCAAATCCCACGAAAGACGAGGTTTTGTCCGACCCTCAATTAGCAGGATGCATAGAAGATGAACTTGCAGACGTGATGGTGTATTGCCTCCGCTTGTGTTCAATTCTTGACATAAATCCGATTGAAGCGATGAATCAAAAGATTGTGAAAAACCGAGCAAAGTATCCAATCAATAAATCAAAAGGAAAATCTGCGAAATACACAACGTTCGAAAATTAATGCTAATTATTGCAACCAATAGTTGAAAGAGTGCCTCTCATGTCTTCGGTTCATGGAGTTCTTTTTGGACACAGCCGACGTAGATGAAATTCGTGAAATTGCCGCATGGGGTATTTTGGATGGAGTAACCACCAATCCATCTCTGATCAAAAAATCAGGCCGAGATTTCAAGGAAGTTGTAGCTGAAATCGCATCGATTTGTGACGGCCCAATATCTGCCGAGGTAACCGCAATGGATACGGCTGGAATGATTGAACAAGGCTTGGCCCTCAAAGCAGAGCTCCCCGAAAACGTCATTATCAAAATTCCATGCACACCTGAAGGTCTTGCCGCCACAAAGGTTCTGTCCGATGAGGGGATTAAGACAAACGTCACTCTCATTTTCTCAGCGTCTCAAGCCTTAATGGCAGCAAAAGCAGGGGCTACTTACGTCTCTCCTTTTATCGGACGAATCGACGACACAGGACACGATGGAATGGAACTTATCGCAGAAATCATGAACACCTGGGCAAACTACGATATTGACACCAAGGTCTTAGCTGCCTCAATCCGTCACCCAACCCACGTATTGCAATGCATCCAACTCGGTGCCCACACTGCTACCATGCCCGCCAAAACATTCCGCCAGTTGATGTCTCACCCGCTAACCGATAAAGGGCTTGAAGGGTTTATGCGCGACTGGGCAGAGGTAGAAGCTGCTGGTAACGCCTGATGTTCACAGGCGTTCAATAGACCAAGTTCGCACATCAACTCCACTTGAGAGATGGACGTGTTCGGGATGGAGAGGATTCTGAATTCCCAAATCATAGGA
>JABJFP010000053.1 GCA_018662715.1 Methanobacteriota archaeon
CCATATCCATAACATTGGCTGAGGTCATGATTGTTTTCTCGCGCATCCTGCTCCACAACTGGGACTTTGCCTTTACGACGAGGGACGCTCCATCCTCGCTCAGAACCAGACAAAATACCTGTTCGCTCACTTGGCCCGCAACCATAGACTGCGTCCATATTGAGGACACGAGCCATCGCTTCAGCCATGGGTGCAACGGTTGCTGTAACAAGAATCAGACGATGCCCTTGATCTCTGTGCCATTGCAATCGCTCCCAAGCTTGTTCTGAAATATTTGGTTTCAAAACATTCTCAGCCAAATGCTCAGAGTAAGACTGGAGGACATTCCATGACGAAAGAGAAAGATGCCCGCGGTTCCGAGCCGCGTCATAAACAGAGCGACCTCTCAGTAAATTGGTCAAAAACCCAGACGTCCAAGCAAACGCGCCCCATGGGATACGCCATGGGCGACGTTTTGCGAGATGGGCCGTGAGGGTCTTTTCGCTCGAGTCGTTGAGAAGCGTACCATCGAGGTCAAAGTAAGCAGCGATTTGTGCCTCCATAGTGGTGCTGATGCGCGAGCCCTACATGAGACAAACCCACAATGTTTCATTATTGATTGGATTTTTTAGCAGGTTCGTCCCCAATCAAGCCGTATACGCGACGCCCTGCGCGATGGTCTTGCCACCATGTGAGTGAGGCCCCCAGATGTCGAGTAATGAAAAATCCAACTTTTCTCGGAGTGAGACCGTGGTTGCGCATCCCTTGGTCGTGATTCAAGTTGGCAACGATAGCTTGTGCAGAACATCCGGGATTTGCAGAGACAAAATGCCGAACCTCGCGACACATACGGTTGAATCGTGCTCTTTTCTGACTGCCTACCCCTGTTCTCTTTGACATAAACGGCAAAATCTCGTTGAACCGTTATCAAAGATTCGTTGGGAGTTACTCGAACGAAACGGATTGTGTGGTCTTCCAGTTAGCCGTGGCCAACTTCTTTGCTTTTCCATCGGCGATGATGGGATGAATCTTGTTGAGGCGCCCGTGCATTCCATGAACCTGAAACTTCACACGAAGTTCTGCGGCTCGGTCACGGTGAAGAGTTTCGTCTTGCTCGTCATCAAGTTCAACTGAAGCGAGTTCATGTCCTTGATTTGCGCAGCGCACGGAAAGAGTGTTGTTGGCATAGAATAGCGACGGTCTGAAGTCCCAATCATCTGGGTCATTCATCCAAACTGAAAGGTCCACTGACAGTGTGTCTCGGATCGTAACTCGGCTGACTTCAACTGTATCGACCATGATGACCATTCCTTTCCAAGGCGCCCCTCTTCATACACCTTTCTCTTTCAATTGCTGGCATCGCTGACAGCCACTTCGGTCAATGATGGTCGCATAATGGTGATTTTTACCTTCAAAACCCAATCATTACCGGGGTCAGGGTCGGGCTCTCCAAAGATTGAATCCGGATCAGATTGTTGAGCCACAACCGACCAAATCCATTCGCCTTGGCCGGTTCGGTTTGCTCGGTCTCCGAGCAAGAAATTCAACAACTCTTCTTTAGAATCCGATACGAAGAAGCCTTCATCTCCTGGAGCGTTCATGTCGCCGAGTGACATTTCAGCCCTTGCAGGTTCATTTGTGGTGTAGTTTCCGGCCTCTGTTTGAGCGGTCTTTCTATAATTATCATTTACGATGTGGAGGGCAAGTGAGAAGTTATCGTGTGGAGGTGCGATATCCTGGTCAAGTTCCAGTAAAGCATCAAAGGCGAGGATGCGACCATTTTCTCCTGGAGTCAAGTTGCCTTCCCAAGTCTGGCCCTGCTCAAGATACTCTTGCCAAGAGGTTTCAATGGTCTCTGTAACCCAGACAACTTTGAACGTACGTGTTGTAATGTTCAACTCGAAGGCTTCGGTTGCAAATGCTCCGTCACTATCATCAATTCGGAGAATGCCATGAATCATGCCCGAGGCGCTGGTATCAAAGAGAACTTCAGGGGTTAGGGCGTCCAAATCGTTTAGGGGGTCCCCGTCACCATTAGCGTCTACCTTGGTGTCAAAGTCCCATGAAAATGCCATCTGTCCACCCTCTGGGTCGTAAGAGTTTGATGCGTCAAACAATGCTGAATCACCGGCACGAACAGATGTGGGCATGCTGAGGTTGATAATCGGGGCTCCGTTAACCAAAATCGTAGCAACCGCATCGTCGGTTCCACCTTGGTCGTTAGTCACGGTCAAACGAACGGTGTATTGTCCATGGCTTGGAAATGCATGAGAAGTAAAGCCTACGACCGTATCAGCGGTTGACCCATCGCCAAAATCCCAACTATAACCGGTGATAATTCCTTCAACTGCGGAGGAATCACGGGCGTCCAACGTCACTATTTCGCCCTCTTGAATCAAGGTCGGATAGGCTTCCAATGTAGCGCGAGGAGATACCGTTGTGTCCAATGCCTCCAAGCAACCCGATAACAACGAAATGAGAACAAAGCCTACGGCAAAGACGGTGGACGTCTTTGTTCGCTTTACGGATTGCTTCATGTTAGAAACGAGCGCCCCATCCTTTCTAACTGTTCGGTTGAAGTGATTAAACAGAAGCACTGTTTTCGTCCACTTCAAAAACCACCGCCTCGGAGATATCGCCCTCAATCGTTGCATGTTCATAGGGGTCTTCAACCTCAGATACATCGTTGATTTGAACTTCATCTTGATGAGTAAACGATGGGGATGCTTCATCACTGAGCAAGTCTTCAAGTTGAGCTTGACTGGCATCATATGGAGCCGAGACGCTTTCAGGCAAAGGCTCCCCAACCGGGTCGTCTTCTTCAAACAGAGCAAGCGCTTCCGATGTCCGAGTTTCTTGAGTTTGGAGAAACGATGTCGTCTCTTCCTCTGAGATCATAGGCTCATCGACCTGCAGGTCACTAACTCTCTCATTTCTGCCAAGGGCTTGATTCAACCAACTCCGAAGCCCCATATTCCCTCCAGGGACTCATCGGGTTTGAGAGTGATGTTCAAAGAGGAGCAGTTGCGGTGAATTCTCATGGGGCAAGACCTTTTCCAAGGCGAAAAAGTGTTGGCCTTCGACCTTGAGACAACAGGAGTGTCAACACACCAAGACAAAATTGTCCAACTGGCCCTCATTGGCAGCGCTGCTGATGGTACAGCCGTCAACTACGAACGCTTGGTTAATCCAAAACGCTCCATACCGTATGATGCGAGTCGTATTCATGGGATTTACGATCGAG
>JABJFP010000054.1 GCA_018662715.1 Methanobacteriota archaeon
CCGTTTGGAAGGAAGAAGCCAATCTAGCCTTGCTGAACAGTTGGTTCATTCAATGTCTGGCGGCGTTGGCTTCCATCATGCAGGATTAACGTCAGGCCAACGGAAAGAAGTTGAAAAAGCCTTCAAATCTGGTCTTCTTGTCGCCTTGACTGCCACCCCAACACTCGCCGCAGGTGTCAACCTCCCCGCCCGTCGGGTACTCGTTCGCGACCTCAAACGTTGGGACGACGGCATGAGTCGCCCGCTTCCAGTCATGGAAGTTCGGCAGATGCTAGGTAGGGCAGGGCGACCAAAATACGATACCCGTGGAGAGGCTTGGGTGTATTGCAAAGGCACCGATGGCTGGGAAGTAGCAGATTCGGTTTCAGACCGTTATTTCTTCGGGCCTATTGAAGACATCACCTCGAAACTTGCGAATGAACCAGCCATGAGGATGCACCTGCTCGCTAGCATTGCCACTGGCGGCTTGCTTCACAAAGGTTCGATTGAACATTTCTTTTCATCAACCTTCCTTGGTTCAACCATGGCTCCGTCGCAACTCCGTGAACGCCTCAACACCATGCTTGATTGGCTGGTTGAGGAACGCTTCGTGAGAAAGGTTGGAATTGACGAACATTTCACTGCCCACTGGCTAAATGAAGATGTTAACTCTGAAGGCGAGGAGGCTTGGGATGATTCACTTCCAGCATGGGCGACACCAGCCCAGGAGACCGTTGGCGTAGGATGGAGTCCAGGTCCTGTCTCATCGAAGAAATCTACCCCTCATCGGTCTGCTCACCTCAATCCCTCTCTTGGCTTCACTCCAGCCACATCTTTGGGCAATACGGGAGGTTGGGTTCAACCTTCTGCCGAAGAACCCCACAACATGAAGTATCAAGCAACACAAATGGGCGAAAGGGTGACACAACTCTACCTCGACCCCCTTTCTGCCTCTATTTTGAGAACTGGATTACGACGTGCAGTGCGGCGCTTGGTGCGTGCCGACCGGCCGGTTACCGATTTCGGATTGCTGCATTTGGCGGTAGCTACTCCTGATTTCAATTCACTTTGGGCAAAGACTGCTGACATGGAAGCCAACTCCCCAGTGTGGTTGAAGGCGAATTCGACGGAGGATGAACTGTTGGTGGATCCAGGTTATGCAGAGGCGATGCTGAGTAATGTCAAGAGCGCATGGATGGTTGAAGAGTGGACAGAGGAAGCAACCATTCGTGATCTTGAAAGCCGACTTGATGTCTCGCCAGGAGATGTTCATCATAGGGTTGACCTCATGGGGTGGCTTCTTGCAGGTGCTCAGCATGTTTTGATGGCCGATGATGTATTTTCAGACGAACACATGCACATCATTTCTGAAATCGTTCAACAAATCAGCATTCTTCAACAAAGGGTACGTCATGGATGTAAAACTGACCTACTGCAACTTGTCAACATACGTCATGTTGGTCGTCAACGAGCACGTGAAATGGCTTCTTTGGGATTGCGTCAACCGAATGATGTCGCAACGATGTCAATGAAAACAAAGAATTCTCTACTCGGTTTGCGGGGTTGGGGTCCAATGCTTCTGGAAAAAATTGTCAATGAAGTTGAGCGGGTTTTGCGAAAAGCCTCGTCCGATTCCAATCAACAACCAACCGTGCGAGATGATGATGTGCCACTTGAAGGCGAACGCTTTGAGGATGGTTGAAATCCAAGAAGCCTCTGCGCTGTAGCATGGAACTTCCTCCGTTCCCTTGTGTGCCCGTACATCTCGATGAGGCGACTCATTCATCTGGCGTTATTGATGTGTTTCTCAAAGAGCGTCCCTCTCCCCGATGGGTCTTACTCGGAGCCCATGCAGTTCAGACAAATGCTCAATTGTGGACCGCTTGGATCAAAACAACTCGAAATGAGTTGAGAGGTACGAGTGTAGCGCGAAGTATTGATGCTGAATTTATGCGCTATCTTGCAGGCACACATCATGTATCCGAAGCATTTGCTCGTGCGGGCTATCAAGAGGGTTCGGAGGATGCTTGGATCCTCTATCTTCCACAAGCTGAATCGTCTCGTAATTCCTTAGGTCACCTTCATCCGTTCCTGCCTGAACATGTTGCAATTCCAGAAGGTCTCAGCGACCTAATGAATCAATTGAAATGGAACTCACGCGAGTCCCTTATGATTCCATCTATAGAGGGTTCAAAGATGTTAGGTGCAGACGTAGACTCTGTTGGACTTGACGGGCTTGAAGAGCGGCTTATAGCCCATATTTCAATGGCGGATGACCAAAGTGCTTCTCACCGATAAGGGGAGGGTTCAAAGGCTACTTGTTTTCATGGGGTAGCATGGTAATGGCTGCAAACCAAGGCGAAGCCCATGTTCCTTCTACGGGACGCTATCTTGACCAAGAAAAAGTACGCAATGCGCTCGATTCAGCCACAACACATGGTGCATCTTACGCCGAAGTCCGGTTAGTTTCCTTTACACAATCTTCAGTAGCAATGCGAGACGGCGTTCTTGAACGTGCGATTCC
>JABJFP010000055.1 GCA_018662715.1 Methanobacteriota archaeon
AGTGTTTCGGCGGCTGCTTGAGAACGGTTTCCGCTGCGGCACTACAGGAGAATAGTGGTGGATTTGTCATCTGGCAACTCACTGCTCCGTTCAGATAGTTTATCATGTGGGATTAGTGTCGCATTTTCAAGATGACCATCCGCTTCCCATTCATCCTGAGTGCGAGTATCAAGAAGGAAGGCACCTGCTTCCTCATCAATCGCAGTTGCGAATTCATCAGCATCAAGCCGCATCCAATTTTCCGATTCCGATGTACATCCAGCAAGGCTTACGAGAGGAAGTACGAGGAGAATAAGGGTCGTAATCTTCAATCCTCCAAGGCTCCGCTTCATTGTACCGCCCCTCCATCATCTTGTGAGAATTGCAGCAGGACTTTTCCGATGTTTTTAGCGTCGTGAATGTACTGATGCGCATCTTGAACCTTTTCAGCGGGGAATATACTGTCGACGGTAGGATTGAGATTCCCATCTTCTATTCCTTTGAGAATACGGTCAAGCTGAGTTTGCATGACGCGCTCATCGCTCCATGTGCCCATGTGTACGCCAAATACGGAACGGTTTCGCGTCATGAGCCGTAGAGGGTCAAATTTTGGTGTTTTTCTCATCGCAAAAAGTGCCTTGAGAAGGGAACGTTTTGAGGTGGGGGCTGCTGCTGAGAGTCCGTAGGTGTACAAACGCCCACCTTCTGCAACAACCGAGAGGCTTCGCTTGAGGTGCTCTCCCCCGATGGGGTCAAGAACATGGTCGACTCCACGGCCGTTGGTTTCTTTTCGAATAATGTCAACGAAATTCTCGTTATGTCGGTCAATGGCGCGTGCTCCGTATTGTTTGATGATCTCGTGCTTAGGAGCAGATGAGGTGGCCCAGACCTTCTCTACACCAGCCCATTTACACAGCTGAAGCGCTGCAATGCCAACGCCTCCTGCGCCTCCGTGAATGAGAACGGAATGGTCAGTATTCATGTGTCCAAGATAGTGAAGCATATGATGAGCAGTAAGGTAAACCACTGGAGTTGCAGCAGCAGATTCAAGTGAAATTGTGTCGGGAATTGTAATGATTCTGGAAGTTTCACACGTCACATGGCTTGCTTGCCCTCCATTACGCATTGCAGCCACAACGCGTTGTCCAATGGTGAATGAAGTGACTCCAGGGCCTAGGGCATCAACATAGCCACTGACTTCGTAACCCGGTGTGAACGGGTAAGGTGGGCGTGGATTGTAAAATCCCATCCGCATTAGTAAATCTGCAAAGTTAATCCCCGCAAATACGACTCTGATTCGGACTTCATCCTCTCCGGGTTCTGGCATGTCCATGGATTGGACGGTGATCGCAGAAACGCCCCCTGCTTTGTTGATAACAACTCTTCTTGGCATAATTTATCCTCCTTATTGTACGGTCCAAATACCGTTTTTCTGTGTGAGATTTCCTTCTTCTTGGTGAGCGAGAAGATGCGATAATGTTTGGTCAATTGCAAGGCCTGGATGGGCGTCAGGTGTATCTTCATATGCAGTTTTTGCAATTTCGTTAACGGATGATTGGCCGGCAATTACAGCATCTAAAACGCGCTGATGCCGAGCGCTCCGGTGATCTATGTACCGTTGAATGGTTTGTTCTGGTAGGGCAATCACTGGGCCGTGACTGGGGAATATCAGATGCGGCTTTGTTTCCTTGAGTCGCTTTAGTTGAGAGATGTACTCGTTCATATTACCTGTTTGAGGAGGGATGAGTATGGTTCCGATTCCGGCGACCATATCCCCTGCGATCAATCCAGCATCTCCGAGTAGACAAATATGGCCGGGATGATGGCCTGGAGTTATGAGTACCTCCCAGCATTGTTCTCCGAGTTGAAGTTCATCTCCATCACAGAGAATACGGTCACATGGGACGCTACGAGAAGTATATTCACTACCCCAAATAGGAGCATCAATCGCTTCGCGAAGTAAACCTATGTCGGCAAGATGGTCGCCGTGGCTGTGTGTGAAAATGACCGCCACAAGGGTGCCCTTGTGTCGGTCGATAGCCGTTGCCAAAGATTCCATGTCCTCTCGCATGCGAACAGCAGGGTCTACCAGGACATAATCTCCTTCTGGGTCACCTACCATGTAGGCGTTGGTATGGTCTGCTGGCGGTAACGTTGCAGTCTTGATCGGGATGACTTCGACACCGTGGGCAAACAGGATTGAGCGTCGTCCGGGAAGTCTCAAAGCAATGTCATCTGCTGCCTTTTCCATGTTCCGTTCAAAGCGGTCAAGGGTGCGTTCGATTTCCATCAGAAGCGTGACCACGGGAGGAGCCACTTTCATTTCGTAAGAACGCCATTTTGATAGGATTTCCATGGGCTTTGCCCACATGACTTCTGTAAATTCAGTTTGAGGTTCTAAATCAATTTCAGGCATCTGATTTGATGAGCCAGCGTGGAAATGGAGGAATGCGTTGTCAAATTGGACAGGTCCAAAGGGAGGCGTAATCCGGTGGCTGAGTACCTTGATGTTCTCCCTTGACACAGGGAAGGCGGCGTTCATGGCCATTGGGAGCCAGTTCTTTTTGTCACTGACAATCGCTAATCTTGCTTCTAAAGGAACTGCGGTTAATCCATTTGTAGCAGGAACGAGGCCAAGTTCCTCACTCATCTCTCTCAATATACAAGCGATTGTTGTTGCTTCTCTTCCTTCGAGTTGTGGAAATGACTCAACTGCTTTCGTGTCTACAGATGATACGCCCCCACCTGGAAAAGCCCAGTAATTGGGAAAGGCTCTCATGGTTATGGAACGCTTACCCAGGAGTACTTCAACGCCTTCGGGGCCATCTCGGGTGAGGGTCATTGTCGCCGTTGGACGCGCAGAGCGACGAGAGGCGGGAGCAAAGTTGACACCTGCAGGTACTTCACTCATGAAGGGGCCTTGAGCGGCTTACCTTCAAGGCTTGCGTATCGTTCATGCTTCTTGGCGGCGAATGAAAGCTGCACCAAGCAATGAAAGCGTGGCGAGCATACCCGTGAATCCTGGCAGAGATGGATTTTCGTCGCTGTAGGCGTCGGCTGAGGAAGAGTAGAGCCGAACGGTGTTCCATGATTCTTCAACTCCACCGTTGTTGGTAATGTAGATCATATCGCCCTCAGAGAGTGTTCCCGAATCATCTGCATCAACAAAGAAAATGTATTGGCCATCTTCAGCCATAGCATCCATGTAATCCTCATCACGCAAATCCGTTTCAGAGGTCATGGCATCTTTGAGACCGAATCCAACATCATCTACCTCTTCACAGGTACGAATTTCAGTTCCATCTTCATCATAGTCGGTATCACAGTATGAAAGAACGATTGAATAGTCCTCAGCGGCTCCTTCAAACAAAAACGGAGCATCTCCTGCCATGATGGTATAAACTGACATATCGCCGTTGTTTCCATTTTCATCATAGAAGCAAACATACTCGCTGTAACTTCCGGTCATGGTGTCGCTGGAATCATAGGCCATGGCGATAATAACGTGACATTGGTCTTCATAGGAATAGCCTTCAAGATCAGCCTGTTCTTCGAGCATGGTAATGCCGTAAAATACACTAAATACACCATTCTCATCATACGAGAAGGTTTCTTCTCCCATTGAATGGAGAAACTTAACATTCGGGTTTTCGTTTGTGTAGTATTCCTCTTCAGCAACAATACCAAACTCAACTTTCTTGAATGATTCAATGTCCTCATAGACGGAGAACTTGAATCCTGTGGTTTCCCAAGTGGTTTCGTCGTAAACAGAGGAGAAACTGTGATCCTCCCAACCCCAATCGGATTCGTCACTACCATCCTCACAATCTTCGTTTCCATTTTCATAAAATTCTGAATCAATAAACTCGCCCGAATCGCATTCAAACATTGGTAGGACATGCATGAATACCCCCGAGCCAGATTCTCCATCATATTGGTAGAATATAATTTGAGTTTCATTTAATGGATCACTGAATTCAAAGGCTTCTTCATCTCCGTTGACGAGAGGAGGGTGTTCGATGCAGATGTCGGTTGTTTGGTTGTAATCACCCATACATTCCTCTCCAATATTGCTCCAATTGGTGTAAGGAATAGAGAGGTGAGTTCCGTTAAACTGGAGATTCCAAATCTCATTATCGTCCACCCCAGCATCTTGGAGCATAATGGAGATATTATTGGGGATGGTAACATTTGTCGTATTCATTGGCCCATTCCATTCCTTGTTGCTCAAGTCGTCGATGCCCAGGTCAGTATCACACATGCTCATGTTGAGATTGGTATTGTTCCATACGCTCAAAAACTCATTCTCTGCGAGAACATTGGTGTCCATGAAAGCATCGCAATACCACATGTCCACAAATTGAGAGTCTTCTGTTGCGGGTTCATCTGAACCGTCAGAACAATCCACTATTCCATCGTTCCACTGTTCGCTACTAATCAACTCGCCGGTTGTTTCACATTCAAACATGTCTTCGGTAGTGATGAGAAGTATTGAACCTGTAACGTCGTCATACTGATAGAGCATCCCTTCACCGTCTTCAAAACCGAGGTCGAGTTCGAACGCTTGAGAGTCGGATTGGGTGATCATTCCAATGGATTCCGTGCAAAGGGAGGTGTTCATGGTGCTGTCGTAAGTTCCACCGTTTTCGGTACAATCCTCGGCCGATTCTGAATCCAGTGCGTATGTTACGGTCATGTTCATTCCGTCATGAGCCACCGATGAAGCGACACCATTGAAAATGTCGTTGATGAAGAATTCCAGAGGCAGATTAAATGTCTCGTTCTCCGCGAAAATGTGTCCATCCATCACTTCAGTATCACACAGCGATGTGTCAAGAGATGTATCGTTCCAAACTTCCATTACGCTGCTGTTTCCAATCATTGTAGCGTCAACACCTTCCATGCAAACATAGAGGGTGAGGAATACTGGACTGCCATCTTCGTCGTGTGTCATTGATTCAAAGTTGTTTCCGGACCAATCCTGTTCAACCGTGAATGGAAGTGCTTCAGTTGAAGCATAACTCGACATGTCGGCTTCAAGAATTGCAGTCATTTCATCGAGTGTGTGGAGTGTGAATGTGCCGGATTCATCGTTGGAATCAATTTCAACCTGAATGCTTCTCATCTCGAAAAGGGCGTTGACGGTAATGGTCACCGTGTGGATTTCGCTGTCAAATACCGTCATTTCGGCACTGAATACGAACGTGGAAACAGCGTCCATGGGTTTCATGAGTAGAGAGAAGTTAGCCGACGAAAAGTCGTATGCGGACAGGTCAATGCCTGTCTCAGCGCCTTCATTGCTGCTGTCTTCTCTACCGGAAGTTTCGTCATCTTGCATGTCATCGTCGTCCATGATGCTCTTCATCACATCTTCATAGGAAGTTGCGCTGGTCATGGAAAATTTCTCCCCGTTGTAATCAACGTAGATCATGGTGCCGTCCGAGGTTGGTTGCGCCCACCATTTTTCTTCAAGAGTCATCATTGGGCCGAGGTCAACAGATGATTCAAAATAGACTCCTTCAGGACTAAAGATGACCGTTTCTAATACGTCTGCATCCATCATCTCACCCTCTAAGTTCATTGGTCCTGACCATGTATCGGTGTAACCTGCTGTTTCTCCCGCAGCGGGGCCTTCATCCATGAGCTTGATGAAGTCGTTGACCGCCTGAATTAAGATTTCTTCAGATAAACAAGCGAGATCATTTCCTGCACTTTCGTTGTAGTTGTATGCCGTTTCATCATTACAACCGGGGATGATTTCTTCAATTACATCGGCCACTGAATCTTCGGTAGGTTCTGTGCACCCTGCTAGGAGGAGTAGAGCGGTCATCAAGAAAGCAAGTGTTTTCTGCATAAACAATCCTACGACCATGGGTATATCAACATTTTACCTGCGCTAACTTTTCACTCTTGGCCTCCGAGGGTAAAAATAGGGCGGAT
>JABJFP010000056.1 GCA_018662715.1 Methanobacteriota archaeon
CAAGCAACAACAACGGTAATTGAATCATTAAACCACATCTCTACATCCCACCCACATTTGTTTTCACGAGGAATTTGCTATTACGGTCATAGCATGGGTGGATTTATTGGATTGCGCCTCAGCTCTCGTAGGAACGAACTGAAACCCATGCCGAAGATCTTGGGTTGGATTTTAGAATCCCCGATGACGGGCTACACAGAAATATTTCAAGAGACATGCAAGATTCTTAAAATTCCAAAAACCATTCAACCGATAGTTTTGTGGCGTATGATGGGCCAATTCAACTCAATAAACCATGAGAGGCCAAATTTCTCAGAACTTAACGAGACTGACGCTCCGATTTGGGGTTTGACACAAGAACCGACTCTCCTTGTTCAGGCAGCAAACGATGAACGATTGGGAGATACACATTACCTGCGACTACAGAAGTGTCACGATGATGCAGGTACGAAGGGACTCCTCACCTCTCGCATAATGGAAAGTCTTCGCCATTCAGGGTGCGCAGTACATGCAGACAGAGATGTCGTTGTCAATCAATGGTTGGATGATTGTGGTTTTCAATCCTCATCGGATTGAGCAGCTTGATTCCTTGCAAGTTCGCGCATGTCATCAACCTCATCCAATTCATCAATAATTTCCTTGCCCAACAGCGTCTCCATGACGTCTTCCATTGTTAGAATGCCTGATGTACCACCGAATTCATCCTTCACGAGAGCAAACTGCTGTCTGTTGGATAGGAACATATCCAGTGCCTCTTCTATGGTGCTTCCCAATTCTACAGACAAAATTGGTTTCATCATTTGCCTCAAGGTAGTATCCCACTCATCACGGCTTGCAGCCATGAGGATATCAGACCGAATCACAAGTCCGATGACATTGTCAATCCCCTCGTGGTACACAGGGATACGAGAAAATCGAAGTATGCTGTTCTCATCAAGGATTTCTTTAATTGTAGCATCAACATCATATGCGGTGACAACCACACGTGGAGTCATTTCATCTTCGACATGAATTTCTCGCAATCTCAAGAGATTGTGTATGACTGTTTCTTCGGATTCCTCCAAAGCGCCTTCAATTTCTCCAAGGTCAGCCATAGCAACCAAATCATCTCGGGTAACAATTGATTGATTCCCCTTTGGCAGAATAGATTTCAGCATTTGGATAGGCCCTATCAAGATGACGAGCATTTTTGTCAACCAAGTAAGGACATAAGCCGATGGCGTCGACAGGCGTTTCCAATATGCAGCACCCAGTGTCTTCGGGATGATCTCTGAGAAGAATAAAACAGCAAGAGTCAGAATCACTGAGGCTACGGTTAATGCACTATCTCCGAATTGTTTAGCGACCTCACTACCTACTCCTGCTGCCCCCATTGTGTGAGCCACAGTGTTCAGCGTTAGTATTGCTGTGAGCGGTCGTACGGAATCATCATCTTTCAGATATGACCACATTGCTGCTGTACGCTTCTTATCCTTCTCAAGAACTGAAACATAGGTTTGTGGGATTGAAAGTACCACTGCTTCAAGAATAGAACATAAGAACGAAACGCCAAGGGCGAGGGTGGAGTAGAAAATGAGCAAGGTGTAGTCAGCCATGGGGTTTCTAGGTCTCCTCCCCGGAGGGGGGGTAGTTAGTCCCATGAGAGAAGGGTTATTCAAAATGACGGCTGTCTTGAAGGAGTCCTTTGCTGTAAATATCCATGGGTGAACCTCAAGAAGCCTCAGCCTTTGGGTTGAATGAGGGAGTCAAATGGATGGGGAATATGTTCTCATTTGCGTCGCATGGCCATATGCGAATGGGCCACTTCATTTGGGTCACGTTGCAGGATGTTATCTCCCCCCAGACATCCAGTATCGCTTTGAGCGCGCCAAAGGAAATCGTGTGTTAATGGTATCAGGTTCTGACGAGCACGGCACACCAATCACAGTCTCTGCTGAACAGAAGGGAATTTCTCCCCAGGAAGTTGTAGATGAATATCATGCAATAAATAGCAAAGCACTCCTCGATTTAGGTTGTTCATGGAACCCCGAAATTGATAGCAGAGGCATAGAATACGGTGGTGCTTTGTTTAATCGAACGTCCGACCCAAAGCATAAGACCATGGTGCAGGATAATTTTCTAGCCCTGGAAAAAGCAGGATTGTTTGAGCGAAAAACAATGGAGCAGTACTACGAACTTCACGACGATGGTTCCGGGCGCTTCCTTCCTGACAGGTATGTGGAGGGGAATTGTCCAGCTTGCGGTGAAGAAGGCGCACGTGGCGA
>JABJFP010000057.1 GCA_018662715.1 Methanobacteriota archaeon
AACGAATCGTCTCGGAGCAAAGGACGCTGATTTGTTCATGTACATTTCAGAAGCCGGAAATGAGGTAGACCTCAAAGCAGAACACATCAACCAATACATTCGGGAAAGTAGTGGCGAAGGATTTACAGCGAAAAATTTCCGTACCTGGGCCGCAACGTCTCGTTGCGCTGAACGTCTCGCATTCCTATCGAAGGTGCAAACTCCACAAGCCATGAAGAAATGGCTGAAGGCTATGCCCGATGTTGAATCAATCGGAAAAATCTGGACCGAGGGTGATTGGGAAGTCCCAACGTCAGAAGCACAACGCAGCAAAGTGATGCTTGCAGTTATTGACACCGTAGCAAGCGATTTGGGGAACACACGTGCAGTATGTCGCTCGTCCTACATTCATCCATGGTTCATGGACGCTTGGATGAAAGGTACCCTTGGAACGGCATGGGAGAGCGTTGAGCTAGAACGGAAAATGCAGGGCCTATCTCCCGGAGAAAGTGCAACGCTTCGGATCTTGAAAACGATTTGATGCGTCACTTATCTTCTTAGGATGGCCGTTCCAGCATTATGGTATGGGCGAGATGCGAATTGAGAAGGACACGATGGGCGAACTCGAAGTGCCTGTTGACCGCTACTATGGATGTCAGACGGCTCGTTCGCTGTTGAACTTTGATATCGGAGACGACACCATGCCTGTTGGCGTTGTTCGGGCGTTTGGTATTCTCAAGCAAGCAGCAGCAAAAACGAATGTTGCCCTCGAGCAACTTGACCCCGAGGTCGGCGACCTCGTCATTGCAGCGGCTCAAGAGGTCATTGATGGACATCTGAACGACCACTTTCCACTTCGCGTCTGGCAGACCGGAAGCGGCACGCAATCGAACATGAATTCCAATGAGGTGATTGCAAACCGCGCTATTGAAATCGCTGGAGGCGAAATGGGTTCAAAGCATCCTGTCCATCCAAACGACCACGTCAATCGCGGTCAATCCTCGAACGATACCTTTCCAACCGCAATGCACATTGCGGGTGCAGAGGCCTTCACTCATCGCTTGTTACCGAGCGTCCGCGCCCTACGCGATGCATTGGACGCTAAAGCCAAGGCTTGGGCGGACATTGTCAAAATCGGTAGAACGCATTTGATGGACGCCGTACCGCTCACACTCGGCCAAGAGGCGTCAGGATGGGTCGCTCAGTTGGATGCTGACTTGCGACGGTTAGATTTTGCATTGGATGACCTCTTTGAATTGGCTCTTGGAGGGACTGCAGTTGGGACTGGACTCAATGCTCACCCTCTCTTTGCGCAAATGGTTGCTGATGAAATCGCCAACATCACAGGCTTGACCTTTTGTTCAGCAGAGAACAAATTTGCACAACTTGCTGCTCATGACGCCATAGTTGCAGCGTCTGGGGCATTGAATACTCTGGCAGTATCGTTGATGAAAATCGCCAACGATGTTCGGTGGCTCGGATCTGGCCCACGGTGTGGTCTTGGTGAACTTGCACTCCCAGCAAACGAGCCGGGTTCATCCATCATGCCGGGTAAAGTTAATCCAACTCAATCAGAAGCTTTGACGATGGTTTGCTGTCAAGTAATGGGCAACCACACCGCAATAACCATTGGAGGAAGTCAAGGGAACTTTGAGTTGAACGTCTTCAAACCGATGATGATTCATAATTTCTTGCATTCAGTTGACCTGCTGACCGATGCTTGCCGTACCTTCCGAACTCGCTGCGTAGAGGGGCTGGAGCCGGTTCGAGCCAACATTCAATCCAATCTTGAAAATTCACTCATGCTTGTGACGGCTCTTAACAACCATATTGGATACGATAAGTCTGCGAAAATTGCAAAGAACGCCCACGAAAAGGGCACGACTCTACGAGAATCTGCATTGGAACTTGGATTTTTGACCAACGAGGAATTTGATCTGTGGGTTCGCCCTGAAGACATGACCGGTTCTTCCTGAGTCGCGGCTTACCCCTCGTTTCCAAACGAACATTGTTGCATCACTGTAATCTGATGGAATCAACCTGAATTTACTCTAGAACATGTTCGTATGAGTTATCCCGATACTTAAGGGGTCTACATCCTTTCTCAAATGCTCGTCAAACACGACACTGCAACGGGTTTTTACAATCGCAACGAATGTTTTTAGCGACAATGATAGTATTGTGTCCATCCACTTCCAACCACCCAGCCAGATTCTGTTCGATGGCGTGCCCTATTTCTGAAGAAATACCAGTTTTGATACAAAGCATATTTCAATGAAAGGCAAATACATCATGATATGCGCAGTTGGTTCGTAGTTGCAGCATTGTTGATTGTTTTTATTTCGCCAGCAATGATGCAAACTCCTGTTCTCGAAGATACCGGGGATAATTTACAGTATTCAAGTCCAATACAATCAACAAGTTCACCCAACTCAAGCTGGACCTCTGGTGGTGAAGCGATCACGATTACTGGAAGCGGTTTTTCTGACCTCGCATTTTCCAACATAACAGACGATGGAATCAACCACCAATGGGTGAAGACGAACATGGACTACAGCGATGAAGCCGGTCGATGGAATGCCGTCGCCATGGATTCAAACGGCCACATCCATGTCGTCCATATCGGGGATGAAAATTATAAAATCCGGCACAGCGTTCATGACGGGACATCTTGGAACACCTTGAAAATCAAAGATTGTGGACAAACGTATTGCTGGGATGTTCACATGGTGATTGATGGTAACGACCACCTTCACGCAGCCTATACTACATACACTCAATGGGCTGAAAGGCTTGTCTACATGAACTATGATGGAACAAACTGGACGAGCGAAGAAGTCTCTTCAAACGCTCTGTTTGGCCCAGTTGGCATCGCTGTTGATTCAAACAATAACCCACATATTTCCTACGCTGCTGAAGGAAGTCACCAGTGCGGTGGCGGTCTCCGCATTGCCTCACATGATGGAACAGATTGGTCGACCCAAGGTATTGATCTTGGGAGCAACCGTGGATGTGACTCAGCGATTGTCATCGACGAGAACGATGACATCTACATCGCCTACCAAGACCGCGATAGCTCGAAATTAAAAATCGCCACCGACAAAAGTGGCCAGTGGGATGACTACACCGTAAATACCGGAAGTTACCCAAGTGAAATGTATCCAGGTTACATGTCATCGATAGCCATGGATGGGCAAGGTCAGATTCATATCGCCCACCACGATAGTAAAGATGAGGATCTAAAGTACTCGACCGGGGTTCCAAACGGACAATGGACAACCACTGTTGTTGATTCATCGGGGAACACTGGACGAGATCCCTCCATCGTGATTGACCTAGCCGATCAGCCTCATATTGTCTATCACACCTGGTCCGGTCAGAATCTAAAATACGCAACAATCGATCCGGTCACCACCAATTGGGCCGTAACCACAATGGCAAGTGGTGCCGATGTTGGCGAGGGGAATTCAATTATCATCGATGAAAGCGGAGTTATGCACGTTCCATTTAATGACGCAACAAGTAAAATCTTGAAGTACGCTACAAAATCGACGGGCTTGAGTAAGACCAATGAAATCACCGTTCAATTTGGCCAATACGGTTCAGTGACGGGGACGGTCGTTAATGATTCAACAATTCAAGTGACAACGCCTTCTGCTTCTTCCGCCGGCACTGTTGTCCTAACTCTTTGGGACAAAGAGGATAATCAACACCAATTATCTTCTTCATTCCGATTCATAGACCAGAATGACCTCGACTCCGATGGTGTTCTCAACGCCAATGACGATTGTCCAGAGGTGGCTGGTTCATCCACCCAAGACCTTACTGGATGCCCTGATGCTGATGGCGATGGGTATAGCGATTCTGGAGACACATACCCGAATGATGTTTTGGAATGGATGGATTCTGACGGAGACGGTGTTGGCGACAATGGTGATGCCTTCCCAAACGATGCCAATGAGACCCAAGACAGTGATGGTGATGGCGTAGGCGACAACGCTGATTTGTATCCCTTAAATGCAAACGAATGGGAGGATTTAGACGGCAATCAGATCCCCGACAACTCCGAAGCCAGCAAGGTAGAAGTCACTACATCATCGGAGGGCGGGAAGATTCACCCGTACCATATTTTTGCAAACAATCTATCGTTCTCCGTGAACGCGATTACCTCCGAGGGGCTCACCATGGTTTCTTTGGAGTCTTCACCTGACGTCTTACCTTCTACAGGAGGATTGGCGTACTCATTCTATGGTGGGGAGTCACAAACCATCAGCATTGCTGGAGAGCAGATTATGGACATCATCCCCGAGGAGTTTTTCACCGGAGGGTACATCGATGATGTTAGCCCATTTGTCAACTTCACATTACATGTTACTGGAATCCCCAACGGATGTGAAGGGGCACAAGAGTGGTGGAGTCTTGAACAGCAGGCGACATGCCCCAGTAAGATCGAAAGCCATCGCACAGATTATCTTCTCAATTTTTCAATGATTCTTTGGAACGGGGACGACGATAACGACGGCGTTTCCAACAGTTGGGACCTCTTCCCATTGGACGCAAATGAAAATCAAGATTCAGATGGTGACGGAGTCGGAGACAATCGTGATGTATTTCCTCTTGAAAGTACACAATGGTCTGATACAGATGGGGATGGCTACGGGGATAATTGGGGCAATACGTCCTGGAATTCAACCCGGTCATCTTCTTCGCCAGGTTCATTCGTTGAGGAGGCAAACGCCCCAGATTATTGTCCTGAACTAACGGGGAATTCTACTGCTGATGGATTCTATGGTTGTTTAGATGATGACGGAGACGGCGTCGCAGATGTGTTTGAACCAGTTGAGACAAACGAAACTGGGCAAACAAATAGTACTGATGAAACAAATCAAACTAATAGTTCCATTGATACCGATCAAGATGGAGTTCTTGACATGGATGATAATTGTCCAGGAACTGCCCCAGATAGCCAAGTGGACGCTTTCGGATGTGAAGTAATTGAAGAAGAGAATGATGAAGTTTCGGCTTCAATTTTTGAAGAATTCTTTTCCGGAGATACAAGTCCAGTGACTACTACAGTGGGAATAGGAGCTATTCTACTCGCTCTGTTTACTTTGCTTCAATCGAATGCTGTTGCTGGAGTTCTACCTGACACATTCCGCTGGGTTCAAGTTCTTCGCAATAATTCCAAACTCAGTAAAGAGGAAGAAAACGAACTGACGTACCTGCAATCATTGGTTCAAGCATATTATGATGATTCAAAGGAGCTGGTGGATGAACTCAACCTGTTGAAGGCAGACCTTACGGGCCGGTACACAAATAACGAGATCAAGAAGGATACTCGTGAAAAGTTGTTCACACTCATTGACGACTTGCTCATCGCCTCACCACAGGAATTGTATCGCATTGCACACAATGACAGTTACTTTGGATTAGCAGGTGCTGTAGATTCAGAAGACCGAAGTAAGTTACTTGAGGAAAAACTCGCCATGAGCGATTTCTCTGAACCCTCTTTAGCGAGTGACCCTGCGCTCCAATCGTCTCAACCAGAAGATGTTTCAAAACCCTCAATCGATACAATAGGACTCATGAAAGATGACGGTTTTGAGTGGTATGAATCTCCCGAAGGGAGTGGCGTCTGGTGGTATCGAACTGCTCATGCAAATCAAGACTGGCGAAAGTGGCAGTCGTAGAAAAGGGATGCAGAAAGGGTCTCGAATAACCCTCCAAATGATGATGCATCATCTCTTGCCATCCTCAATGTTTTGAGTTGATATATTAAGCAGCATATTATGATAATTTAGGGGAGTATTATGAGGGGAAAAAATGGAAAAAGATACAACCCCGATTGGCTAGTGGAACTAGCAGAAAAGTGCCTCCCCTATCTTAAGAGCCATCCACGGTATGATGAGGAAGCCCTAGATTTCCTACCTGAGGCCTTAGGGAATTGTACTTCATGCATACCAGAGAGCCATTGCTACATTCATTTTGTGAAAGATGACAATCCCAATCAAGAAGGTTCATCATGGCGATACATTACTTCAGTTGAACTCTACCACGAGAAGTTCGGTATTATCTTGGTTGACCTGCTCCTTGACATTACAAGTGAGGACCCCTATGAAGCGTCTCCTGTAGTCGGAGGCATAGAGTATTTCGATCTCTTGGGTATACTGCCACCAGTTCAAGCAACGAGGCACTTACACGGCAGAATTAGAGAACGCTTGTGCTGAAGGCATGGGTTTGCGATTGGTCATATACAACGGTAGCGTTGTGAAGTGCCCACTGCGAACCCATGTGATTGTTTAATTCGTATGCAAGAGTATTATGGAGTTGCCCATCTAAATGGGTATATGTTGATAACAAATTCAACATGGCATTACCATGCGGGTTCTGTGCCTCAATTGTAATCGCGCTTCAAAGCGATTAATTGATGAAATCATGCAGAAAAGTTCTGATATTGTTTTGCTCCAAGAGTGGACATCACACCAAAAGGACCGAAGTGATGAAGCCCAAACAATACTAAACAGTTTAGGATGTGTTTCAGCAACTAGATACTTAGTCACAGCATCAAATCAGAAT